>CAXGXL010000434.1:0-4065 GCA_964013555.1 uncultured bacterium | reverse complement strand
AAACGTGGATGCCTGAAACTCGCTTGGTCACTCCCGTAGCAGCGCCAGCTGAAGATGCAGTGGCAACACCTTCTGTGTCTTCTTTTTCTTCGGGGATGCCGACCAATAAAGAGGAATTACTCGAGGTGGTCCGCGATGCCCTGGCCAATGTATTAGACAGCGATTTGAGTGACGTGAAAGACGACACCCTCTTTAGCGATATGGGCTTTGATTCGCTCGTTGGGGTGGAGTTTAGAAACAAAATCAATGAGCGATTGGGTTTAGAGTTGTCGGCCGCCATGGCGTACGACTACCCAACACCCCAAGCTCTTTCAGATCATATTCAAGGGCTAATGGGAATTAGCGACGCGGCTCCTGAAGCTACAACCGCGGCACCAGTGCCTCTGGCGGTTGGCGCAGATGAAGGGGTTGAACCCATCGCGATTGTGTCTATGGCCCTTCGCTTACCCAAAGGCGTTACGACTCCAGAACATTATTGGAAAGTATTGGATGGGGGTATAGATTTAGTGGGGCCGTTTCCTCCTCGCTGGGATATTCACACCCTCTACGACCCCAATCCTGAAGCGCCTGGCAAGAGCCTCGCTCGCGAAGGCGGTTTCCTCAAAGACGTTGACCTATTTGATGCGTCCTTTTTTGGGATTGCGCCCAGGGAAGCCGAGGCGATGGATCCTCAGCAGCGTTTGGTTTTGGAAGTGAGTTGGGAGGCACTCGAACGGGCTGGTTTGACTGCACCAATGCTGGAGAAAAGCTCTACGGGCGTTTTTATTGGCTCGATTGGCTCGGACTATTCACCCCGAACGTTGGAAAGTCTTAACGGGTACCATGGAACCGGAACTCTCTTGAGTGTTATTTCAGGCCGTGTTGCGTATGCCCTTGGGCTGCAGGGACCAGCTCTCACTGTAGATACCGCCTGTTCTTCGTCGCTTGTTGCCATAGACTTGGCTTGCGCTTCGCTTCGCCGCGGAGAGTGCGAGACGGCTTTGGCCGGTGGTGTGCAGGTGATGAGTACACCGGCGACTTTTGTTGAATTCAGTCGGTTAAGGGGATTGGCTCCCGATGGTCGCTGCAAAAGCTTTGGAGCCAATGCAGATGGCGCGGGGTGGGCTGAAGGAATTGGGATTCTGGTTCTCAAGCGACTTTCGATGGCCCAGCGAGATGGAGATGAGATTCTGGCGTTGATAAAGGGCTCAGCGGTGAACCAGGACGGTCGAAGCCAAGGCCTAACGGCTCCCAACGGGCCATCGCAGGTACGAGTTATCAAGCGAGCTCTTGAAGTGAGTGGTTTGGAAGCCGCGCAAATTGATTATATTGAGACCCACGGGACCGGAACCCCCTTAGGAGACCCAATTGAAGCGGGGGCCTTGGCGGAAGTTTATGGGAGTACTCGCGAACAAGGAAATCCGATTCTTTTGTGCGCTTCCAAATCCAATATGGGACACACTCAGGCCGCCGCCGGTGTGGTTAGTGTGATCCGGGCGGTGCTAAATTTAGAGCACGAAACCATCACGAAGACCCTTCATGCGGAGGAGCCCAGTCCTCATATTCCCTGGGAGAGCAGTGGGCTCAAAATGAGCACCGAAGCGGTTACTTGGCCTCGAAATCAAGAGCGCCCCCGGCGAGTGGGCGTGTCCTCCTTCGGCTTGAGCGGGACCAACGCCCACCTGGTATTAGAAGAAGCGCCCCTTGAGGAGCGGGAGCCATCGGTGGGGCCATCTTTAGATGCGCCGCTGCTCTTATCGGGCAAGGAACAAGCAGGTATGCGAGAGCAAGCCAAGCGTTGGGAGGCCTGGCTGCGTGAGCATACGTCGTTAGCATGGGCGGATATTGTAGGCACTGCGGCCCTCAAACGAACTCATTTTTCAGATCGCCTAGCAATTTATGCTACGGGAGCCGCCGAAGCTGCCGAAGCATTGAGCGCTTTCAGCTTTGGTCAGCCGCACCCTGCGTTGCTGCAGCCACCTAAGCACAAGCCAGGACGAATCGCGTTTCTTTTTACGGGGCAGGGAAGTCAAACCGTGGGGATGGGCAAAAAGCTCTTAAACTCATACCCTGTCTTTAAAGAGTCTTTCGATTCTATTTGCGCTGCTCTTGATATTCATCTCGAGAAGCCACTTCAATCGATTATTTTTGCCAAGAAGAAATCCGAGGATGCGGCCCTTATTGATGAAACGGCTTACACGCAACCCGCTTTATTTGCCGTTGAAGTTGCTCTTTTTGAATTGTGGAAGTGGTGGGGAGTGACGCCAGACCGATTGATGGGGCATTCCATTGGCGAATTGAGTGCCGCCTATGTTGCGGGAGTTCTTAGTCTTGACGATGCCGCCCAATTGGTTTGTGCTCGCGGTCGTTTGATGCAGGCTTGTCCTAGTGGCGGTGCGATGCTTTCGATCGAGGCGAGCGAAGAAGAGATTCTAGAAGAGTTAGGTGCCTTTGAAGGCGAGCTTGATATTGCCGGCTTAAATGCCCCCAAGCAAACCGTTGTGAGCGGCTCTGCGCAGGCAGCTCAAGCAATGGCGACTCGTTTTGAAGAAAAAGGTCGCCGCACTGCGGCCTTGGTTGTGTCTCATGCCTTTCACAGTCCCCATATGGATGGGATGCTTGAGGAGTTTAAGACCATCGCATCAAGCTGCGATTTTCGCCCTCCGAAAATTCCTATTATCAGCAATGTCACCGGGGTTCGGGTAACGGATGAAGAAGTGACATCACCGGAGTATTGGGCTCGACATGTTCGCGGTGCGGTGCGCTTCGTTGATGGAATGCGTTCGTTGGTTGAAGACGGTGTTCGAACGTTTGTGGAGTGCGGTCCCGGTGGGGTGCTAAGTGGAATGGGTCCAAGGTGTTTAGAAGAAGGTGAAGCGGCGAGTTTTATTCCTTCTCTTCGTAAGGGAAAAAACGAGGTCACGACGGTATCTACTGCCCTTGGAAAAGTCCACGTCGCCGGGCACTCCGTACGTTGGAGTGCGTTTCTCGGAGATGTTTCCTTTAGAATAGCCGACTTGCCAACCTATGCTTTTCAACGCGGCCGCTATTGGTTGGAAGAGCTCGATGATGGTTTGTCTGGTGAGGTGGGACTTGGGGCCAACGAGGACGCAGAATTGTGGGATGCTGTTAAAGAGGGAGAAGTACAAGACGTGGCTGCGGTCTTGGGTTTACCAGAGTCTATGCGTCAAAGTTTAGAGTCGCTTTTACCTCACCTCGCATCTTGGAGGCAGCTGCGCGATAGTAAATCTCAATTGACTCGGTGGATTTATACGGATGCGTGGGAGTCGTGGAGTCCTACGTTGGATGAAGGGGGGAGTATTGTCGGAACGTGGGTTGTCGTAGCACCCCCGAATGCAAAAGAGGCCGCCGAAGTTCTTGCGTCCGAATTTGCCAGCCGGGCTAGTCGAGTTGTGGTGTGGGAGGCAAGCACGGACCGCGGCACTTTGGCACAAGCCTGCCAAGGAATGGACGAGACCCTCCAAGGGGTCATTTCTTTATGCGCCTGGAATGACGTCATCGCGGAGCATGCTCCTTTGGGTTTCTTGGAAACCGTAACTCTTATCCAAGCGCTTGGGGATGCGTCATTGGAAGTACCTATCTGGTTTCTAACCCAAGGAGCGGTTGCGACTTCTCAGGCGGATAGGGTCAGCAATCCACTGCAGGCTCTTTATTGGGGGGCAGGGCGAGTTCTTGGCTTGGAGCAGCCAGGTCGATGGGGCGGTGTGGTTGATATGACCGCGAAGCCGAGCCCTGATGATTGGGCTGTGCTTTTGGATAAAATTGTCCCCGATCGGCGAGAAGACCAGGTGGCCATTCGAGATGGGGCAGCTTTTGTTCGTCGTTTGATTCGCACGACGGTGCCGAGGGCGAGTTTCGAGTTGATGCCTAGTGGAACCATTTTGATAACCGGTGGTACCGGAGCGTTGGGATCCTACTCGGCCCGGTGGTTAGTGGAGCATGGAGCGAAGCATTTGGTTTTGACTTCGAGGCGCGGTCTAGAGGCGCAGGGCGCAGTGGAATTGAAAGCCGAATTGGAAGCCAAGGGCGCGAGCGTTGGTGTGGTTCGGTGTGACGTCGCCGATG
>CAXGXL010000433.1:0-4074 GCA_964013555.1 uncultured bacterium | reverse complement strand
GTATTCTTCTTCTGCATCTTCGATAGAGTCGACCATTTGCTCGATCATATTGGCTAGTTGTTCGAGCTCTTTCGCTGCTGCTTCCAGATCGTTTTGTTCAAGCAGAGATTCAAGTCGCTGAAGTTGGTCGTCGACTTTTAACATAGAACCAGCTTCCATATTGCGGTACTCGCCAGGAAGCTGCTTTTTAATTTGCGCCATTTTTTGCAACAATTCTAGCATTTGTTGGCGCAAGCTCTGGATTTGGTTTTCTAGAGCTTCCCGTAGCTTCGGATCTTGGGAGTTTTTGTATTGCTCCAAAATATCTTGAAGTTCGTTTTGAGCAGAGAGTAGCTCGGATGCTGTGCTCTTTAGTTCGTCGATTCTTTGAACAGCAAGTAAATCGTCAAGATAGATGATGTCTTTTTCTAATTGGCTGATCGCTTGGCTTTGGTAGTTTTGGAGTACCATCAGTTTCAGTTGCAGGTTTTTTGGCTTGAGTTGCTTTAGTAATCTTAGTTGGTCTTTTCGGTTTTTATAAGCTTTTTGAGTGTGTTCTAAAATGGCCTCAAAGGCATCTATGACGCCCTTCTTGGCTAATTTATCTTCTGCTAAGTTGGTGGCCAGCTCAATCAAGAGCCCTCTGACTAAGTTAATTTGAGAGGCCGTTTTATCTTGCTGGGTTCGAATCGAATTATTCCATGATCGGACGACCGGATTCTCAAGGTCTTGGCCAAGCCAATCCACCATTGCATCGAGTACCTTGTTTTGGGAACGAAGAACTTCTTCGTGATGACGTTGTGCGCTGAATACGGTAAGCCGTCGTTTTTGGGAGGTTGCTCGTTTGGGGCCATTAATGGTGTCATTATCCAGGGCTTCTAGGTAGAAAAAAGCGCTTTGTCCTGGCTCGACCTCAAGATTCGCAAGAGTCCAATTAAATCGTCCTTCTCGGCGTTTGTCGATTTGATTACGTTGTCCAAGAGGAATGCGAATAGGGGTGAAGTCGGATGAGGAATTTGGAGCATTCGTTGTGTCGGGTTCGACTACCAAATAGATTTCCGATACCCCAAAGTCATCACTAGCGCGCCACAAAATAGGTATATTTTGGTTGTCTCGAAATTCTATATCGGAGCTAGGAGAGTCCATTGCCACTTGTGGATAGGAGTCGGGCAGCGCAACAATAGGGTGTTGCTCTTGGTCTTGAAGGTGGTCTCCATCTTGGGTGTGCAATGCAAACGAATAACGCCCATTTGCCAGCACTGAAAAGCGTGCTTCAAGGATATGAGAGTTTTGGATTGTCATTGGAATGACTCGTTGTTGTTCCGCGCCGTCAATGCTTTGAAGCAGTCTTGCTTCGCGAACGGCCTCTTCGGTGGTGGCGCGTAGCTCGACTTGGGTGCCTACCAAAGCGCGAATGCTACCATTGCCGCCCTCAATAATTCTCGAGGACTTATTCGTATAGGATGGGAAATGGTAAATGAGCTGGATATCTCCTGCGAGTGGAGTTTCGCTTATTTGAATTGCATCGGGATAAAAGAGTGCTCGGCTGAGTCTCTTTCTGCCTTGCTCGAGCCCGGCGATCAAGAATGCACAGATTACCATGGAAGAGCCCGCAAAAATAACCAGTTTGTTGTAGGGCTTGAGATAATGAAGTCGAAGGCGCTCTTTAAAATTGGTAGCCTTCAGAAATTGGTGGGTGTGCTCAACGTGTTGAGCAATGAGTTCTTTGGAAGCATTTTTTAGAGTTGCTTGGGATTGTTCGAAATCAACTGCGCTAGTGGCGCCGCTTCCTAGCTCTGGGGCCAATTTTTCTGCTAGGGTCGCCAATTCTCTTTGAATGCGCTGAGCACGATTAAAAGGGTGTCTAAAATGGTAGATACTCCAGCCCAAAAAAACGAATAATATACTGGTTGCTAAGGATATGCCGGGGAGAGTAAGCCCCCAGTGGGCCATCAGGCATGCAATACCCATGGAGGTAAAAATAACCCCGGTTAAAGCGAGGAACCCTAATCGAAGCAGCTGCTTACGCCACAACTTTTGGAGAGAGGTTAATTCCTCTAGCATTGAGGGGGGGGCTTTAATCTTCCTGCTCCTTCAATTTCTGATTGCGATTACCCTTTCTATCCTTGCTCTCGCTTCAATACCAGAATTGCGTCGAAGAAGAACACGCCAAATAAAAGAGATCACGATAGACTTAAGTTATAGGGATCATTCCCAATTTAAGGGAAAAAAACATCTAAATTCTTCTGTTTAGGGCTAAGCTATGGCAGGTTTTTGAGGGGAGCGAGTTGAGCATGGGGAAAAAGTTTAAGAGCGATGTTCTAGAATTTGCCGACTTCGTTGGAGGAGGTCTTGGGGAAATCCAGTCGAAAGTGGCTGAGGTTCTAGATGGTCCGGGCAGGATTGACGAGACAATTCACGAATTTTTATCGCTTTTGCATGCTAACCTTGGAGCGGATATCGCTTCGGTATTTTTGTCTGCCCCAGGCGACTGGAATCTTGGCGGCGCTCGGCTGCACACTATTGTTGGAGCAAGTTTGAAGCGGCGTCAGGTCAAAGCTCTGCCTGAGGAACTTATTGATTTAATGGAGGCACAGACCGATAAGTTACATTGGTTTGGAGAGCTTAGCGATTCGTCCATTTCTGTAGCCAGTATTTTTCCCGTTCTACAAAACCGCCTGAAGTTAGGTGCTCTTATGTCTCTAACTACAGGAGGCAGGTTTTTAGGTTGTCTAATATTGGGGTATTCCCGGCGTGTTCGGTATGCCGCCCCCTGGGAAGACATGATTGCGGACGCTTGTTTGAAATTGGCTCGAAGTATTGATCACAAACGAGCTTATGAGCTCTTGGCTAATACTCGGCTTATCACGGCGGTTCAGAGTGCTGGTGAGGCTATTGAAATCACGGATGCAGAAGGCAATATAGAATACGTTAATCCTGCTTTCGAAGAATTATCCGGTTATTCTGCAGCGGATGCCTTAGGTCGGCATTTGCGAACGTTTTTGCGGCATGAACCTGAAGATCGACTCCTCTTGGAAGGAATGCTTCAAAAACTCCGTAATGGGCAGGTCTGGAGTGGGAGGTTGGTGGCTCGTCGAAGTGACGGAACGTTTTGGCATCAAGGGGCGACCATTTCGCCCGTGGTGGGGCCCGATGGTACAACGACCCATTTTGTCGGCGTCAAGCGGGATATTAGTGAACGCATTGAGGCTCAGATAGCACTGCGCCAAAGTGAAGAGAGTTTGGCTGCGACACTCAATAGCATCGGTGATGCGTTGATTGTGACCGATGAGACCGGCTGCATTGTGCGCATGAATCCGTTGGCCGAAGACTTTACGGGTTGGTCCTATCAAGAAGCTCGCGGGAAACCACTTGACTCTGTTGTGACTCTTCTTTCCGCTATTACAGAGGAGATTATCACCAAGAGCCTTGTTGAAGACGCTATGGATGAAAGTGTTACTTCGATTCAAAACCGAGACACGATTTTGGTTTCGAAAGACGCAAGCCAGCGTTCCGTTATTGCTAGCTCCGCACCGGTTCAAATGGTTCCGGGCCGAATTACTGGCGTGGTTTTGGTGTTTCATGACATGACAGCGGAGCATGCTGTCGCGGCTGAGTTAGAGCAGAGTCAACGTGACTTTCGTGCTCTGATTGAACTCAATCCTGACGGTATTTCCATTACCCGAGATGGGAATTGGCTTTACGTCAATCCCGCAATGGTTAATTCGCTCGGTTTCGAGAACGCGGAGCAACTTATAGGGGCCCGGTTAGCAGATTTCTTGCATCCGGATGAGTCTCTTCCTCTGCGAATGTCTCCTTCCGAGGTGATTGAGTCTGACCTTGAGCGCGAGGCACCGCTTCGAACCGTTCGTTTCTTGAGGGAAGACGGCGGGGTGGCTCTTTTAGAGATGGCACCCGAGCGGGTTATTCGTTTTGAGGGGGAGCTGGCGGTGGTGCACGTTGCTCGAGATATTACCGATCGAAAACAAATGGAATCTCAGCTGATGTTAGCTGACCGAATGGTTTCAGTTGGCACTTTAGCCGCTGGAGTTGCTCATGAAATCAATAATCCGCTTGCCTACGTCATCGCTAACT
>CAXGXL010000432.1:0-4075 GCA_964013555.1 uncultured bacterium | reverse complement strand
CATGTCTATACTACCAGAGAGAAAGGCCAAATCGCCTGATGGGTCATCCAAAGCTCTCACCAAGCTATCCACATCGCTCTGTAGGTTCTGTTCCAATCGAAAAGCGAGCATGTCCCCAAGCTTTAATCCAGGATGGTCTAAAGCTGCTACAACAAATCCGTAACTTGCCCAGTGGGTCATAAAGCTCAGCGACTGATGCCTAAAGCCAGCCGTGCCATGAACGAAAACAATCACAGGATATTTCCCGCGCGCAGTATCTAAGGGGGCACCGCGAAAGCAGTCGCAAATATGCCACGGGTTTTGGTCGTCGGAAATCTTTTCCCCTTCCTCCGGATCCAATTGCTTTCGAATATCGTAGACTACCCTGTTCATATCGCGAGTGGAGTCTAACTCGCTCGGGTACCAAACCTCACCAATAAGATCCCCAATTTGGACCGTTCGAGCGCCCACGGGCCACGGTCCCGCTTCGCTAAATGGCTGGCTACCTGCCAATAACGTTGTCCCATTGCATCCTTCCTGCTCCACAATCCCGTTCGGCAAAATAGAATCTGGGCCTGAATCAAGACTCCCCTCGGTCCCCCCACACGCGGCAATTTGAGCCAGGAACGAGAAAACCAATAAAACCCTAATCTGCATACTAGTCTCCCTTCAAGAACTGCCCTAGCCCGAAGGGCAAAGGAGGAAACTACAAAAACCGCACAAACACAACAAGTACAACTTATCACTTTTATCAGTAAAAATAACCAAGAAAGAACGAGGCCCATGAAACGAAGTTGTTTTTCCTACGCTTCCCTTACACAAACCTTGAACCCCGCTGGAGCATGTTCGATAGTGCCCAATTCACAAAAACCGGGCTCCCGGAAAGGGTTGCAGCGTAACCATGAAAAAATGGGCAAGAAGAGTTCTTTCAATTTCCATCTTGACAATCGCTTGGCTATTCTGGGGCGTCTTCTTTCCCTTTATTTTAGGCTTCGCCCTCTGGTCAGACTTTCGGCATAATAATAAGCAAGTACTGGCTCGCTTCTCTATCTACGTCCTTTGGTTTTTGACCTGCGAAATCTTAGGAGTTCTTTGCAGCCTAGTCATATGGCTCTTTTGTATAGGTGGTCTCCGCCAAAGTAGGTTTTATCAACTCAACTTCGCATTGCAGCGCTCTTGGGCCGGCGCGCTTTTTTGGGGCATCGTTCGTGTGTTCGATATGCAAGTCAAACTTAGTGGCCACGAGTGTTTAAGCCGAGGACAACTCATCCTACTGGCTCGACATGTAAGCAGTGCAGACAGTCTCTTGCCATCGATTTTTGTATCTCGCGCATTCCACACTCATCTACGATTTGTAATGAAAGACGCCCTTCTTTGGGACCCCTGCCTGGATATTGTCGGAAATCGCTTACCCAACTGCTTTATTCGCCGCGATCGAGCAAGCAGAGAACAAACAAGATCTCAAATACGCACCCTTGTTGACAATCTAGGAGCAACTGAAGGAATCGTGTTCTTTCCCGAAGGAACTCGATTCACCCAATCGAAACGAAAACGTATCCTTGAGGGTCTGAAAAACTCCGACAAAGTGGAGGCCTACAATCAAGGTCAAGCGCTCAAAAACGTGTTACCTCCGCGCCGCTCCGGCGTTCTCGCCCTCCTTGAAGCAAACCCTAGTGCCGACGTGGTATTTGTTGCCCATTGCGGCCTAGAAACCGTCCACAATCTCAAAGAGCTGCGCACCGGAAGCTTGGTAGGAAGAACCATTCAAATTCATTTTTGGAGGGTACCCTATCAGGATATTCCAACCAATGAAGATGAGCGCATGCAATGGATTTGGAAAAATTGGGCGGCCATTGACAAGTGGATAGTTAAAGCTTCTTCTCAACAAACTCCTTAGAACACCGTACATCCTCACACCCCGCTGCAAACTAAGGGCTTCGCGAGGTTGTCTTCATATAGAAATTTCTCACCCGAAGTGTAACCGCTTCCTCCACCTTGAGCTTGTACTTGCTAAGGTTATCCAGCTCAAAATCGTGGAGAATATGAGCAAGAATGACTAGAGTCTCCGTTATAGAAAAATGACTGCCGATGCAGGCCCTTTTGTGGGGAATCTCGCCACACCTCAACCAACGAACTCGCAGCCCGGTTCATCACCGGAAAATAGGTCCCCATCGCCCTACCTCCAAAACCAGGCATTAGAATTCGATGCGCCCTTCCCCAAACCTCATCTTCCGTTGACGCAGTAAAGAGGGCATCATGAACCACCTTGCTCAGCTCGATTTGACCGCCATGAACACGCTTTTCGAACCTCGTTTCATCACAAAGCTCATCCGCTAACTTAAAATTTGTGATCGCAATAAACGATGAATTGGGCAGAATGACTCTCCAGATACCCTCGTACTTCTGGCCTATTCGGTGGATTTTTCCTGACGGGAAAGAAGCAAGCAGATATGGAACGTGACCAAGAATAGGAAATCGATAGGGCCTTCAATTGCTTGTTTCGATATCATCCATTCATCTCGTTATTCTTGGCGAGAGCGCGACAAAGAGTCCCTCTCCACAGTAGGTATATCGAACTCCGGATCAATCCGGCTCTATCTTCTCCCCACGAGTCTTTGCCCTCAGAAAATCAAGGTGATCCAGTCTCCCCGACACACCCAATACCATATCCCTACATTAACCAAATCCGGCATAATTAGCGACGCAATTACCGACAGCTTCGCCAATGACTTTGTTCTTTAGCACCGGCTTGTGTATGCTCACATTAGTAGCAAGGAGAAGAGGTGGCAACTCTAGTTAAAGCAAAGCTCATAGACGTTTTCAGAAACTCTCGTTCAGGCTGGCTTCCCTTATGTAACTTTCTGACTCAGGAATATGGCCGAGTTGTTGACCTAGGCATACCTTTTCGCAAGACAATATATATCTCGGATTCTGCTGTTCTCCATGACTTGTTTGTAGGCCAACACACTAAAGCCCAAAGAAGTCAGATCCACAAAGTAATCGGAAAAGTACTGGGGCTGGGACTCATTACCAGTGAAGGAAACTTGTGGAAGAGGCAACGCCGTTATCTGCAACCCCTCTTTACAAAGAAAAGCGTCAAAGCCTACGAACCTGAAATGGTCGAAATAGCCAAAACGGTAATCAGCCGATGGCCCGATACGACCAACAGAGAACCGGTCCCCATGGACCACCTGACTTTTGAATACGCCGTCCGAGTAATTATCGAGTGCATCTTGGGTAAAACCAAGCGAGACAACTGGAAGGAACTCTCCAATCTTCTAAGCATACTGGGCGAATGTCTAGAATCCTATTTAGCACAGCCAATACTTTGGCCCTTTTGGCTCCCTCTGCCACTCAATCTAAGAATCAATAGAAATGCCAAAGCGCTAACGCAAGAAATTCAAGAAGTCATTCTCGAATTGGAAATGGCTGAACCCAACACCCATGGGGCGAATTTGGTTCAGTACCTAAAAAGCAATCCAGAACAAACGGCACAACAAATCCTAGATGAAATACGCACCGTCTTTATTGCTGGCCATGACACCTCTGCATCTACTTTAGCGTGGACCTGTGTTCTTCTTGCTCAAAATCCGGTTTTCCAAGATGAGCTGGCCACCGAAATTTTATCCAGGGAGACTGCATCGAATAAAGACGCACGCGATAGCCCCCTTTTAACCCAATTCATATTGGAAACCTTGCGACTCTTTCCCGCCGCCTGGTCTTTCACTCGAAAATGTGGAGAAGAGATTAGCACCCAGGGCGTGGTTCTCCCCAAAGGAGCAACCCTGATCTTAGATCTATTCAATTCACATCGAGATCCGAATTACTTTGACCAACCCAATGAATTCAACCCCAAGAGGTTTGGGCCTAAGCCATCAGACCGGCCCCAATACTTCATGCCCTTCGGAGCTGGCCCCCGCATCTGCATTGGTAACAATCTTGCCGTTGCGGAAATGAAGATATTCATAGCCGAGCTCTTGCGTAACTATCGAGTTAGCCTGGACTCATCGTATCGGCACTCCATCCTGGGACGAACCACCTTACGCCCAGAGTTCGGACTTCCTATTCATCTGTCTCGCCGAAAATAGAAGTATCA
>CAXGXL010000431.1:0-4078 GCA_964013555.1 uncultured bacterium | reverse complement strand
GCCAGACTCAACGCGACATCCGAAATATTCGACTCTGGATTTTCTTCTAGGTGCACTCGAAGGTTGTGCCACTGCTCTTGCATGGAAACGTCACAGCGGCCAGACACCACAATGGGGTAGCTTGGTAATTCAATAGCGTCCGCAGCAGCTCTCTTCGGGGGTGCAGCGGGTGCTTCCTCCATCACGACGTGGGCGTTTGTTCCACTGAAGCCAAAGGAGCTAACCCCAACCCGCCGAGGTGTAGCGAGGGTTTTCCATTCCCTCTCTTTTGTCGCAACCTCAACCGCTAAATCATCCCACGGAATGTGTTCATTCGGTTCTTCCGCGTGCAGGCTTTTCGGAATGGTCTTATGCTGCAGCGTCAAGAGTCCCTTGATGACCCCCGCTATCCCAGCCGCACTTTCGGAGTGTCCCATATTGGATTTGACAGATCCCACAACGACCTTGTCCCCCTCAGCGCGGTCCGCTCCATACACAGCCGCCAATGCTTGTAGCTCTATGGGATCTCCCAAGGGAGTTCCCGTACCGTGACATTCCACGTACCCCACGCTACTCGCTTCAATGCCCGCCATATTCAACGCACTTTGAATTACCGCTTGCTGAGCCGGGCCGTTCGGCGCCGTAAAGCCGTTGCTCTTACCATCTTGGTTCACCGCACTTCCGCGCACCAACCCCAAAATTTCATCACCGTCTCGCTGCGCATCACTAAGGCGCTTGAGTAAGACCATGCCGCAGCCTTCTGCTCGCACGTAGCCATCGGCATTTTTACCAAAGGTTTGGCAACGCCCGGTTGGGGACATGGCCCGCAGTCTACTAAAATAGACAAATCCAAAAGGACTTAAGAGTGTATTGACCCCGCCAGCAATTGCAACGTCGCAGTCCCCGTGGCGCAGTCCTTGGCAAGCTAGGTGCAAGCTCACCAAAGACGAGGAGCAAGCGGTATCTACCGGCATGTTGGGCCCTTCAAGACCCAACCAATAGGAGATTCGCCCGACCACTGCACTATGAGCCGTTCCCAAGAAGGAATACGCATCGATGTCTTTAGCGTCTCCCACTCCCATCTGAAGGTATTCGCTGCCGCTGATGCCGACGTACACTCCGGTGGAGGATCCTACTAGGCTATCGGGATGGACTCCAATGCGTTCGTAGAGCTGCCAAGTCGCCTCCAGCAAGAGCCTCTCTTGCGGATCGATACTAATGGCCTCTCGCTGAGAAATTCCAAAGAAGGTCGGATCGAAGTCTTCAACGGCTCCCGCAAAACCGCCCCAACGGGTATAGGTCTTTCCCATAGCTTCCGGATCGGGGTCGTAGAATTCATCCAAATCAAAGCGCGACTTGGGAACTTCGGTGACCACGTCACGACCCTGCTCAAGCATATCCCACATGTCTTCGGGCGAGGCGACTCCCCCAGGAAAACGACACGCCATGGAAATAACCGCTATGGGTTCGTCGGAACTTTGGGTGGCGGTATGGGTTCGCACCGAAGCACGGGACGAAGGCGCTTCTTCGAGCACGTCTCCTAATCTTAGTTCGTCGATGATATAGCCCGAAAGCCCGTCGACAGTGGGGTAATCGAAGACCACTGTAGCGGGGATCTGAAGCCCCGTAAGACTTACCAATCGGTTTCTAAACTCCACCGCCATGAGCGAATCGGCCCCCATATCCTGCAGCGACTGACCAGGGTTGACGTCTTTAGCGCCGGAGAGTCCTAAGACCTGAGCCAATTCCTCTCGCAGAATCTCGACTAAGATGGGGTGCCGCTGAGCTTCTTCCACACCTTGGAGCTGGCGCCGAAGGGCACTGGCACTAACGCCCCTTGAGGCTGTGCTTCGAATTAGATTGCGGTAGAGTGGCGGCGTTTCCACCCCACTTCGCTCAATCAATTTCTGCAAGCGGCGGGTATCGAGGTTGACTGCCACCAACGTGGGCGACGATTGCGCCAAAGCGCCGTCGAGTAATTCGAGGCCTTGCTCTACCTCCAGTGGAGACAATCCCTGGCGCTGCATCCGCGCGACGTCTGCCTTGGCTAATTCCGTCGCCATCCCCCCTTGGGCCCACGGACCCCACGCAATGGCAACTGCTGGCAAGCCCTTGCCCTCGCGATAGACCGCTAACGCATCCATGAAGGCATTGGCGGCCGCGTAATTGGCTTGTCCGGGACTTCCCATCACCGATGCAATGGACGAAAAGAGAATAAAGAAATCGAGTTCATCTTGGGCTGTGGCTTCGTGCAAATTCCAAGCACCATCGATTTTGGGCTTGGTTACCCGACCGAGCTGCTCGGGGGTAAGACCCGCGAGCGTTCCATCCTCTAAAACTCCAGCGGCATGAATCACCCCACGGATACCAACTTGCTCGCGCAGAGCCTTAAGATGCCCCGACAAGGATTCACCATCGGCAGCATCACAGGCGATGACTTTTACCTGAGCACCGAGGGCCTCCAGGCTTTCTTTCACCTCGACGGCACCTGCACCTTCCATCCCGCGACGAGAGGTTAAGGTAACGTGAGAAACATTTCGCTTCGCCACTAAATGTCGAGCCACCTCCTGGCCTAAGGCTCCAAGGCCTCCCGTGATGACCACGGTTCCCGATTGCGATTCTTCGAGTCGATCCCGCGGAACCAAAACCAATTTCCCTATATGCTTGGCTTGAGCCATGAAACGAAAACACTGGGAAGTTTTGGACATGGGAAAAACGCGAAGAGGCAAGGGCGTAAGTGTCCCCGTCTCGAAAAGTCCCATGAGCTGCACCAACATGGATTGCGTTCGCGCTGGTCCCGCGTCACGCAAATCAAAATCCAAATAAGTCACGCCGGGATGATTTTCTTGCAGCCACGCCCCATCGCGCACGTCGGTCTTGCCCATTTCCAAAAAGCGGCCCCCTGGCTCCATAAGCGAGAGAGAGGTATCCACAAAGTCTTTCGCTAAGGCGTTGAGAACCACATGCACCTTCGGGAAGGATTCGCCAAAATCAAGGTTTCGCGACGAAGCAATATGAGCGTCACCCAAACCCAGCTCGTGCAACGCCGGCCATTTCCCGGCGCTAGCAGTCCCGTAGACCTCTGCCCCCAGATGACGCGCAATTTGTACCGCCGCCATTCCCACCCCGCCGGCGGCGGCGTGAATCAAAATCCGTTCCCCGCTTTGAAGCTTTCCTAAATCATTGAGCGCATACCAAGCCGTTAAGAAGGTGAGCGGAATCGTCGCCGCTTCTTCAAAGGAAAGCACATCGGGAATCTTAACCACCATCAGTGCCTCAACCACGGTGGACGTTCCAAACGCAGATGGACCTAAACCAAGAACTCTATCCCCAATAGAAACGTGGGTTACGCCCTCTCCAACTTCACTGACCACACCAGCGACTTCAAGCCCAAGAAAGGGAATGGGAACCATGCCTAAGACATTAAGAACATCCCGAAAATTAACCCCCGCTGCTTCAATACCAACGCGAACCTTGCCCGGCCCCACCGCATCGGGGTGAAATTCCGTAATCGCCAAACCATCGAGACGCCCTTTCTCGGCTATGGAAACCCGCCAAGAAGCTCCCGGCGGCAGCGTTAGATCTGTATTCGGAGCTCGAACCAAGCGGGGAACCAATGCTTGCCCATCGCGAATCACAATTTCCGGCTCAGAGGCTCTTCCCACAGCCGTCTTGAACATATCGTCTCTAAAGGTTCGCCCAACGTCGACCACTTGCAATCGAAGATCTGGGCTCTCTGCCCGCGCGCACCGAGCTAGCCCAACAAGTGCACTGGTATCCAACGCTCCATCTTGAGTAAGCCATACCATTGCCGGCTTGTGTTTGTGAGCTATCGTTGCTTGCAATTGTGCAAGGGCCTTTTCCAATTGCACATGAGCATTGGCAACAACATCCTCCGAGGGGCTCCAAAATCGAACCACCCCATCGAGTTCTTGTTCTAGTACCGCCTCCATCGAGTCGGCCTTCACCCATTGGAGGCCTTCTTCTTGGCAGTCGCTAGGACCGGCCCCCTTGGGGTATTCCCCAAGCCACCCCCACTTGCCTGCAAGAGGGGTGATGTCTCCTTCGAGTGCAATCTCCTCCACCCTAAAGCGGAATT
>CAXGXL010000430.1:0-4086 GCA_964013555.1 uncultured bacterium | reverse complement strand
CAATATTGAGTGGCCGCGAACCTACCGAGGGCGACAAAGCAATCGACGCGAACTTAGCTGAAGATGCGCGAGCAAAAAATGCAAGGCGAGCCGCAGAGCTGCAAAACAGGCTAGCTGGAAAAGCACTTTACTTACGACGGTGGAATACCTACGAGGGGTGTCGAAAGCTACAGCAATTCTTTACTCCACCGCCGATACCGGCAATGAAAGCCTACTGCATGCCGATGCTGTCAGACGAGGTGGATGCCATTAAGACCAATAGAAGTGGAAATACCCTACCCCAGTAAGAAGCACGAGTACCCAAGCAATCGCTCGTACCCTAAAATTACCGGCTATTGCATGTCTCTTTTCCAAAGAGTGGAGCTGGCGGCAATAAAGGTATCCACCCATGCCCGCTTCCGGAGCTCTCCGAGGGTGGAATCTTGAGACCATTGACAAAAAGAGCAAGAATAAAGGAATGCTGAAAGCCCTAGCTTGGTTCAACTTGCTAAGGAGGTCCAACAAAGCTATTTGGTTATTGCTTCAACTTCCTTGGGTGTGAGCAAATCCCCTAGCTTATCACCACTTTTATTTTCGGTTATCTTCAAATAATCGTCGGTCAGCTCTGGCATGCAGTAAAGCCTTAAGAGCGGAATAGGAGGCGAAACGAAAAACTTTTGAAGCGACTTACACCCCTCGTAGGTATTCCACCGTCGTAAGTAGATCCCCTTTCCCGCTAGCCTAGCTTGAAGCTCTGCGGCTCGCTTTGCATTTTGCATATCTGCCCATTTGCCCCCCGCGGCCTTAGCACGTTTATCGTCAGCTAAACTGGCGTCGGTTTGGAAATCCTTTGCAGATTGGTCACTCCCACTAAGAATAGAATCGATACATCCTTCGTAACTCGCCGGACTTGGCTGAGAATCCCCCTGGTCCCAAAAACCACCACCGGATTTTGATTTATTTTCCTTTCCAGTGAGAAACATCATGTAGTTTTTGTTGAAGAGGTCATCGACAACTTGCTGCGTGAGAACCTTATTCATCTGCCCAAGAGTCGCCCCCGGCTCTCCCGTTATCAAATTGCGTAACTGACGCTGTGCCTGTTGTTTGGGATCTTGGCTTAAGAGGCCCAACATTCGATTTCTGCATTCTCGAGCTAGATAATAGGTACCTTGACGCTGCCTCAAGCTACGATTTAATTCGGCAATAAACTCTGCATTAAAGGTTAAGATATCCTTCTTTTTGTAGAGGGGGATGCTCTTACCACTTGTTGAGAGAACATCAACGTCTCGCATTCTAAGACGCCTTTGAAATTCGGCATTTTCGGCCCAAGCACCTAACTCCACGCTCGTAACGCGCCCAGTTTCTGGTGCCTGCATGGCAATAAAGGCTTTTTTTAGAGCCTCTCTATACTCCTCAAATGTGCTGACAATCAGAGCTGCATCTCGATCCTTACCCAAACCAATACCGTTAATGAAGATCTTCAAATTCGAGTCCTTCATTTGCTGGCTTTGCTGGCTGCTAGTGTCAGATGCGCTTTGACCACTTGAGTCCCTCTTGTAATCCACACCCCAGCCCTTATACGAATAACTCGAAGATACTCGAGAACGAATAGCAGAAAACATAGAATTAGCACTCTCAGAAGAGTTTGCCTCAAATACAAATCGCGCCTTGTACTCTGCCCGACGAGTGATTCCTTTTACGTAATAACTTCCGCAAGCAGCAAAAAAACCAGGGGCATCATCGCCCCCCAATAACTCCATTGCAGCCCGGCTCAATGGCGACCCGGATTCATCAACAGATGCATAGTAAGTTGAAACAACCAATCGCGCTTGTAAGAACCGAGATTGCTTTTCGCGACGAGTCGATCCAGTCCCTCCTGAGGCTTGACTCCCGCTCGAAGTGTAACTGCTTTTATGCCCCCACCCTTTAAAACTGCTATTATAGTTGCTACTGGACTTATTAGAGGATTTCCAGCTGGAGTCCTCTTGCGACGTTTGGGTATCCTCTTCCAAGAAGAAGTCAAAATCGTAAGAGGGCTCGGTGATCTTAACTTCAGCAAGGCAAGTCGATTGATACGTGTTTGTAGCCAATGAATACCCACGCCCTAAAACGGGTGTAACCGATGTGTCAGTAGCGCGACTATCCCGAATAACGGTTTGGGCTCCAATAGGATCAGGATCAAGGGACACGAAAGCTACTACCCCTGCAAGTACAAGCCCTATCCCGAGAGCAAACCACCAATTGGAATCGAAGTGCATCAGCTTTCGCATTTCACTCCCCTCTTTCTACATTTGAACAGAACTTAAGTCGCAAAAAATGTGGAACACAGCACATCTTTCAGCCAGCCCTGTTCGCAACCTGGGCTCCAAGTAAAACCAAAGCCAATCCTTATAAGTATTGCAGTTTTATGGGGGTCACAGCAAGGCTGGTGAGCCAACAAGATCGTCCTATGGCAGAGCCAGCGCAGTAAGAGAAAAAATGCTAATATTATTAATACCCTAAGATGCTTAACCGAATGGCCACAATTAAGCGTTTCTATTCTTTTTGCACATTCAAATAGCGAATCATTTCGAGGTCTGGGGTTCTAGTTACAAAGGGCTTCCGAGCCCATATTGGTAGACTCACCTGAGCCAAATCTTGGGATCAATAAATGGGAAAAAAGACCGACCCTTCAGTGACACAAATGACATCGCCTAAACCTGGCAAGGCCGTTCAAAGCCCTGAAAGTCACATTTGCGGGACAAAAATTACCCAAATCCCCCCCTATTCGACCGGTTAGCTTGTTTTACAAAGCTGCCTTTCCGAACGGTAGAAGCGGATATCAATCGCGAAGGACTCTCCTCTATTTGGCTCCACAACTGCGAATAGAATATCCTCCCTTAGAACTCAGCAACGTTCGCCATGAAAACCGATGACCCTCTGATAGGAGGCACCCCGCCCCAATCAAAATAAATCATCCCATTTTGCGACTGAAGTCAGATGTGGTAAATTCGAGCAATGCGGCTATCAAGTCCACCGAAATAAAACCTACATGCCTGCCAAAATAAAAGTAGACCAAACCCAAAGCGAAACCATGCAATATTCAGCGCACTAAGAGGTTCTTGTAACCACGAAAATAATCTAGGAGCTGCAAAAGATTTCTGAGTCATCATCCTCTTTGGTTGAACTCTCCATGTTCTTGCACCAATGTCTGTTGAACGCAAAATAAATAGCGCAATTGCATAAAACCCTTCAAATCGCATTAACCAAGATCGCCCCACTTCTATCTTCCAAGAAGTCAAGAGTCGTCTCCAAAAATGCACCTCAATGTAGGGTCCACTCTCCAGTTTTTAATCCCATCTCTAAGTGAAGACTTAGCTATCGGAAAAATAAAATCCCCCGACGACAAATAGGTTTTGAATCGTCCATTCGAGATCCGCTATGTAAGAATCGCTCAACAATAATCTGATAGTGCAGCGCAAATCCCTGCGGGAGACCGGTCATATGAAGCACGCCCACGCCCCCCATCAACTCAATTCTCACCTAACCAACCCAAGGGAGCAAACCTGGCTTGCGCGCAACAAAAAGCTAGTACAAGCTTCGGTCGCCGCCGCCTCAATAGGGTTTTCGAGTCCTACGCAAGCCAAGCTCATGCCTGATTTTGGAGCATTTGCTGGCTACCGATGGGGAGGCAACGGCTCAGGCTTCGAATGGGGGCTCGAAGCGGGAATCTACGCTAACGTTGAAAATGTCGCCCCAATCGTTGGCGGGAACCTTCAATTGAGCGTGAAAAGGCTTGATTCGCCTACCCTCGTCGCCTCTATAACTGGAGGCAGTTTAGCCCTGGGTGGGGAGCTGGGTCTGGCCTACCGATTCGGCGAGGATTCTGGGATGGGACTTCACTTTGGGGCCTTCGCCCAACTGGTCGGCAATGTCGCATTTCGGTACAAAGCGGGAATCGATGACTTATCGTTGAACTTGGGCGCACGTTTTCCCTCTGGACTATGGCCCATGTTCACTAACGCTATGCACGGCCGGCCATTGCGAACAAAAACTGGGCTAGCAGGGCCCGCTGCCATAAACACCGACAACGAGCCTCGCTTCTCCAGTTATTTTGAAGGGCGTGAT
>CAXGXL010000429.1:0-4089 GCA_964013555.1 uncultured bacterium | reverse complement strand
TATGGGGGCCTGCTCAGCCCTAGAACTAAATGGAAGTTGTGGTCTCTACCCGCATTGGCCCATGTCTTGTGCTCGCTTTCCTTACGCCGCACATATAGAAGAAAAAAAGATATTCTATTCTAAACGTTGCGACTCTTTTTGGATTCGACCCGACACTCGCGATAGTGTCCACGCGATGGCATTGTCCGCCGTAGCAAATTACAATGAAAGAATCAAAGATTTGGTACTTTTAGAATATGCTCCCGAACGACTAGAGTCTTTGGGGCTAATGAAGTATCTTAAACAAGACAACCCTAAATCTGATTGAGATACCATGGCAGAGTTAACTTCATACATTCTAGATATCAGAACCTTGTCGATAGAAGCACTTCAACAAAAATACGGTGAATTCTTTATCACTCACTTTATAGAAGACGACGAGCTCAACGACTCTTGGAGTTTTCACACCAGGAGTTTTTCTGACCAAACAATCTCCAAGATAAGGCCATTAATAGAATCGGGAATTGAACTGGACACCGATATCCATCGCTTCGTAGCATTTGCTGTCCAAAAAAACGCAGCTGTTCAGAATCCCTGGAAGACGCAAATTAGCGTGGGAAGAGCCCGCAATAATGACATCTATATTCGTGATAGTTCAGTCTCGAAATTGCACTGCTACTTTAACCTCAAGGACAAACAATTAACACTCCAAGATGCGGGTTCGCGAAACGGTACAAGAATCAATGAAATTCAACTCCAAGATGGGGATGTTGGGGAAATTAAGGATCAAGACAATGTATTGATCGGTAGAGTCGCTTTTACTGTACTTAATACCCAGAATTTTGCTGAATTTGTACGCAGCAAAATTGCCGAGGCCTAGGAAGTCTTCGCGCTTAAGCTATAGGGTAGAGGACATCAAACAATTGGGCACCGGTTGAATCTAAGCCAAGTCCCATCCCCGAAAGCACAAAATTAAAAAATCCCCCCAGCCCTTTCGCAAACTCTCAGGGAACTAAGTCCCAAAGCCCTCCTCCTCTCCAGAATTAATCCCCTAAGCATCTAGAATTATGATCTTTTATCAAAAGCGATGCTCGAGTGCTCGCCGGCAAATCCACTAACATCCCGCCACAATGAGCAGCCTATGCACTTCAGTCGTCAGCTCAATCGATGAATGAACCAGGAGTTTTTGAGTAAATCAAAAAGCTTCGCACAGCTCACAGCTCGAGCAAAGCCAACAATATCAAGAGGTCATTTGGGTCCAAGACGTTCCTTAGACCGCGGAGATACGACAAAACGGATAGTTTATGACAATTCACTATAGATTTTACGGACTGATGTGGTCTAAACCTGAAGTATGTTTGGATTAGGTTTCGGCGAGATTTTATTCGTCCTAGTAATTGCGCTCTTGGTTTTGGGTCCTGAGAAGCTTCCCAAACTTGCTAAGACTCTCGGCAAAGGAATGCGAGAATTTCGACGCGCAGCAGCGGAGTTTCAACAGGGTTTCAATGAGATCGAGCAAGAAGCGAATCGCACACTAGAGGAGCCCCCAGCACTTCAGTCGGGCGAAAGCCCAAAAGACGGAGCCAATCAAGAAACCGTCGCACGCGACTCAACCCTCAGTGAAAAATCTAAGCCGATAGAGTAAAACAACCTAATGTCTAGTGACGAATTCAATAGCGAATTAGATGCCTCAAGAATGAGCTTTCTATCACACCTCAAAGAGCTCCGAGCGCGGATTTTCTATACCCTTGCAGGGGTTTTAATCGGCACATTGGTTTGTTTTAGCTGGGCGCCCGAAATGTTTGAGCTGCTTCGACAGCCATTGGCAGACATTCAGGACCAGCAAATGATTGTCATTGGTCCCCTGGAAATGTTCATCACCTACCTCAAGTTGTCCATTCTGGCCGGTCTTTTTCTGGCCTCTCCCTGGGTGCTTACTCAAATTTGGTTTTTTGTAGCTCCAGGACTCTATGGACATGAAAAAAAATGGCTGGCTCCCTTCGTCATTCTCGGATCATGTTTCTTCGTCGCCGGTGGCTATTTTGCCTATGCAGTCGTTTTGCCCATGGGCTTCGAATATCTAGTTAAAATGGTTCCCGAGTCAGTAGCCGCTCAATTTTCGGTCGCAGTATATTTTGCCTTGGTTGTTCGTCTTATCTTGGCCTTTGGAATTGTGTTCGAACTTCCATTGGCTATGTGGATTTTATCTGCCGCAGGAATCATCAAGCCGCAAACTTATATTGGAATGCGAAAATACTGGTTAGTCATTTCCGTCGCTCTCGCCGCATTCTTGACACCTCCAGATCCCTTCACCCAAATGATGATGGCCATCCCCTTGGTCCTTTTCTTCGAAATAGGAATCTTGGGCTCCCGCTTTCTTTACAAAAAACAATCAACTATCGATGAAAATCCCGAAGCAGCAGAAGAATCGTAAGAGTGGACCTATAAGCCGAGTTCTGTTTCCCTTCTCAGGGTAGATGACCATTCATCTAGGCCTAGAATTACTCCTAAGCTCAAGCTGCCTACCCGAACCTCCACCAGCGGACCACTGTGGTGAATCTCTTCACGTGGGTTCCTATTTGGCATTGCACCGAGTGGGGTTTGCCTTGCCAGTTACGTTACCGCAACTGCGGTGCGCTCTTACCGCACCCTTTCACCGTGACCATTTTAACTCGTTTAGAATCTATTAATGGCCGTCTTCTCTCTGTTGCACTTTCCGTCGGGTTACCCCGCCTGGCCGTTAGCCAGCACTCTGCCCTGCGGTGCTCGGACTTTCCTCTCGTAGATAAACTACCAGCGGTCACCCGGTCCACTCTCACGATCATAATGGCTCTAACAGGCAAATGACGTTACGAAAAGCTCTTTTTGCCTCAATTCTAAATAGCGGACTTTATTTTATTTTTAGCCAACCGCCCCCAGAAAAAATCCCTGCTTTATGGAGCGCCTACGGAGCGCGGCTCTACCGCTTGATTATGACGGCATCAATATGAAGACCGCTCTAGCAACATAGAGGGTACAGAAAAGACCCGATATCAAGTATGTGCGCACTGCTGAAGAGAACTTTTTTTGAAGTATCTTCCCTGCACCTCTCTGCGACCCCGGGTAAGGTACCAACCGTGAAAAGCACCGTCCCAAACCGGTCCATACAAAATTAAAAAGACGAACCACAAAACACACAATAGATACGAAAGGATTCTTCCTGCAATTCGCTGGTCTATCAGCGTACGATCGGTCTCTCGTTCTTTGGATGTAGAGCATTTTACAAGCTTCACAAACATCTGGTGCCGCAAGGCTGCTGGGTGGTGGTGGGGAGTAGCAGCAAAAAACCAAGGTCTTCGAATGTAAATTCCTGCACTTTAGCATTCCCTGAACTCATAGCACCTATTCCCTAATGCGAATTGAATTCGAAATATCCGGGTGCTACCAGCTTCTTTTGTTGATTTTGGACTCAGGGTTGCGAAGGTCAAAGCAAGTACTTCGCGAAAACGTGGCGGCTTTTATATCTTCGTTCTCTAAGCACAATGGAGCGAAGACAAACCACCAATCCTCCCGGGGTTCATTTTACGAGAGACATGCGCGGGATGAGTTGTTTTGACCAAACCCATTCTTATTTCTCAAAACCATAAAGCGGGGTAAAGAAGATGAGCACTACCAACCAAAAACTAGATCAAGAGCAATTGTGGGCAAGCAGATTTAAGAAGAGTACCGATCCTGTCTCCAAGCTATATTCAGAGTCCATAACCATAGATCGGCCGATGTTCTATCAGAGCGTATGGGGCAGCGAAGCACATGTAAGCATGCTAGCGTACCAAGAGATCATCACCGATGCGCAATGCAAGAAAATTCTTGAAGGCTTGCAGAAAATTAAGACTGACTTCGCCGAAGGCAAGTGGGATCTCCAGCTGCAAGAAGAAGACGTTCAAATGAATATTGAGCGCTATCTAATCGACAATGTGGGAATAGAAAACGGCGGGAGAATGCACACATGTCGGTCACGAAATGACCAAGTAGCAAATGATACCAAGCTCTATACTCGCGACCACCTCGTTGCAGTGATTGAAAAAGTCATCAACTTCGTTGATTTACTTCTTGAGCAAGCGCAAGAACATA
>CAXGXL010000428.1:0-4093 GCA_964013555.1 uncultured bacterium | reverse complement strand
GATGCCAAGGGAGCGATTCATCCTCTACACAAAACATCGCATACCCAACCGCTCTGGCTGACCTTGGTCGCCCCAAAAAGGCAGCCAATTGACCATAGGTGACCACTTTACCTGGAGGAATTTTTCGAGCGAGCTCCCATACCGCTTCATAAAAAGCGGACTTTCGTTGGCTATGGGCGCCCATCGAGCACCCGTGGCGGGCCAGAACTCCGAATCCGCTCCACAATATCGCTTGTTGATCGACCATCCACCAAGCGCAGCAATTTCAAGTGGCCCCCAGCACTCTCAACGATTTCTTTACCCACAACTTCGTTGGCCTGGTAATCGGCTCCCTTTACCAAAATGTCAGGGACGATCGCCTCGATCAAATGATGCGGGGTAGGTTCTTCGAAAAGTACAATATAGTCTACGCATTCGAGTGCACCTAAAATGACCGCCCTATCGGCTTCCTTCACGACGGGACGATCAGGCCCCTTCATTTTCTGAATGGAAACGTCGGCATTCAGACCCACAATAAGTAGATCTCCTTCGTCCCGAGCCTGCTGAAGATATTGCACATGCCCTGCATGGAGCAGATCAAAGCACCCATTGGTGAACACCACTCTTTTGCCATTTCGATGGTAAGCGGCACGCACCTCACACACCTCATCAAGAGTCACCACTTTTTTCTTAGCCCGTGCAGGCCTATCGTGCAGAAAGTCGGTCATCTCCGCCCGAGTAACCGTCGCTGTCCCCAATTTACCAACCACCAGTCCAGCCGCACAATTAGCTAATTGAGCAGCTGCAATAGCGGGTATGCCACCAAATAAGCCGATTCCCAAAACTGCAGTAACGGTATCTCCCGCTCCAGTAACATCGTAGACGTCCCTCGCTTGAGTCGGGATGCGCTCGCGTAACTGACCTCGCCCGTAAACAGTCATCCCTGCTTTACCCTCGGTGGCCAAAAGAACCTGCGCACCAGTGCATTCAAGGACCTCCTCCACAGCTGCGTCCAGGTCTGAATCATTGCGAATAGTCCTCCCTGTAGCGACCTCTATCTCCCCAATGTTGGGGGTCAGGGCATATGCACCTCGGTATCTCAAATAGTCGGCGCCCTTCGGATCAACCACAGCATGACAATTCGTACGCTTGCAAGCGCCAAAAACAGCTTCAAGGACGTCCGGCTGCAATACACCTTTTTGGTAATCAGAACATATTACCCCATCAAAAAGAGGTATCGACTTTTCCACAAGGCCCGCTAACTTCAAGAGTATTTCTTGCGCTACCGCGTTCGTAGTCTCACGGTCAATTCGCAAAACATGCTGGCCCTGCGCCAACACTCGCAATTTGTGGGTGGTTGGTCTGCTCTTGTCGACAAAAACTCCACTTAGATCAATGCCCTCAATGGCGAGCAACTCTGCAAGATCTTCACCGGCGGCATCATCTCCCCGCACTCCACAGAGCACGACCTCGCAGCCCAAAGCCGAAAGGTTCGCGGCTACATTTGCCGCTCCTCCCAAAGCTTTGACTACCTTGGTAGATTCTAAGACGGGTACCGGTGCTTCTGGTGAAATCCTTCCCACCTGCCCCGTCAGATACTCATCTAAGATGATATCCCCAATAACCAATACCTTCGGTCGAGATTTAGTCGACAAGATCTGGTTAAAATGTTCCAACATTAGTGCTCTCTCAAAACGAAATTAGACTCCATCAATTCGCCCACAATAAAGCCAAACGGTCCCAAAAGGAACCGCTTGAGCGCAGTTTATAAGCAATGTAGGAGTCCCTGTATTGAACTCAGATTCTATCCTCAAACCTTGAGCACGGAGGTTCTCAACAAGCGAGCACCTGGCCCAATGCTCTAGAATTCATAAGTAAGGCCGGTACTTAACGCTATGTCTTCTTTTTCTACACCGTCAAAAGGGTGACTGTTAAACGCATGTCGATACTTTACTTCGAAACCCAAGCCCTCCAATACCTTAAAACCCAAACCAGACTCAAACAAGAGTCGATGGTCTTCCAGAGCTGTTTTCTCAGTATTATTCCCATAAACCAACGGCTGATAAAATAACGTCATCTGCCACGCAAATGTATCCCCGGGCTTGTAGATAAGCTCTATATAATTCGAAGAGCGCAGCACATATTGGTCAGCATCGCTCAGATTGAGCCCTTCTTCATCCTCTATCTCGCGCTCAAACATCAATACAGCACCGAGGGCTAGGCTGAAATCGTCGCTTAACTGGAAAGGAAAGCGCGGACCAGTTCCCAAAAGCCCCCTAAGCTTTAGCTCACGTGATTCATCAAACTCATACTGAAGAAATCCTTCCCAACTAAGCCAGTCATAGAGAAAAAGTCGATAACGCAAATGCGTAAAAATCGTGTTGATTGGATCGGGGTCATCGGCACCTTTGGTGAGGTAGCTTCCATTTGCGATCAAAGCCACCAAGTGGTCATCGGCCTTAAAATGTACCAGCGCTCCACCCGCGGCCTCGAAAAGTTCTGTATTTCCATCTTTGTGGGTAAATGCCAACGATAGTTTCCCGCCCGCACCGTCTTTACTATCTTGAGTTATCTTCGAGAGAACATTAACAATTTGAGCTTGGGCAATAGAACTAAAACAAAGAGTAGACACCGCAAAGAATAGAATATTCCACCAACCAGATTTTATCATTTTGAAACAAACTTTCTCAATAGACGATTAATAGTATGAAGGAAGGCAAAACACCTTACTTTATCGTAATAGAAACACCAGGCTTTTGAGTTCCTTTTGTCTTTTTGGGCGCCTCTGCTTCTTGTCCTTCCGTTTCAACCCCTTCCATGCCGGTGGTTCCTTTTCGAACCCCGGTATAGACCAACATCATTGCTGCAGCATCACGAACTTCCTCCTCCGTTTCATTTTCTTCTTCGATAGCATGCTCAAATACCACTTTCGACTTTTCTACCAAAGCGATAGCTGCCAAACTATGCATTCCAGCTTTTCGAACCTGCCAATTCTTATCCTCCCGAGCCAGTTTAATCACCGCATCCGTCGCCATGCGAGCTTTTTCCGCGAGCTTACCAATGGTTTTCACTGAAGCTAATCGCAAATCTGGAAACGGGCTATTTAACAACTCCATCAACTCTTCAACCATCAAGCCCTCTTGCTTTAAGATCACCTCCTTAGCCATCTTCGACAAATCAGCATTCCCCAAACCACTGAAGGCAGTAATCAAGGCCTTGCGCGCAGGCTTATTCTGAGGAGCAACGCTGACAATCACCCCTGCCGCATGAACCCGCACGAAGGGCTCGTCAGACTCTAGGTAAGGAGTCACAACTTCAATAACTTCGGGCCCCATTTTACTCAAAGCCTCAGCGCAAAAACTCTGGACCCCTGCATTTACGTCATTTAACAAGGGGCCTATGCGTTTAGCCTCAGCCAATGCCCCAGGTCCCATCATGCCGAGGTTTTGACACGCAACCCGGCGTTTATAGTCGTCTTTATCGTCTAGATCCGCCGCCCACATCGAAGCTGTTTTTCCTTTGTATTTCGGAGAGTTACATCCTGCAGCTACACTTACTACCGCTAAAAGGGCCCACAACAATCTAATTCGGGATTTCATAACGTCTCCTGTCGCAATAATTGAAGTGATGTCTTAGAACATATCTCCCCGCACTCGCCAAGCCCACCGCCCTAGAAAGCCTGAATTCTAGACGCAGTGCACCATCGCTTTTGCGGCTTAACATCTGCCCTTAAACAAGGTACTAGCCCCTAGCTAGAGCACTACTGGAGAGCTTTTTCGTGAGAAATGGCCCCCGCGAATCACAATAAGGAAAAGACTATGTCACGCATCATACGAGCCCCCCACGGTTCTGATATCTCTTGTAAGGGATGGATCCAAGAAGCCGCTTTACGCATGCTCATGAACAACCTAGATCCAGACGTAGCAGAGCGCCCCGAAGACCTGGTTGTATACGGTGGTACTGGCAAAGCAGCTCGAAATTGGGTTTCCTTTGACAATATCGTGGCTAGTCTAAGGTCCCTAGAAGACAACGAAACTCTTCTCGTTCAATCCGGCAAGCCCGTTGCCATTATGCGAACCCACAAGAATGCACCTCGAGTTCTCATTGCAAATTC
>CAXGXL010000427.1:0-4110 GCA_964013555.1 uncultured bacterium | reverse complement strand
GGTTCAGATCTAGCCAATGTTCAAACCAAAGCCACCTTAGATGGCAATCAATGGCTTGTTACGGGGCAAAAAACCTGGACATCCCACGCCCATTGGTCTGATTGGTGTTTCGTGGTTTGCCGAACCAATCCATCCGCCCCCAAACACAAGGGTATATCGTACTTACTCGTTCCCATGCGGCAAGACGGGGTCGAAATTCGCCCGATTCAACAACTGACCGGTACCGCAGAGTTTAACGAAGTCTTTTTCGACGAAGCCAAGACAGACCAGCGAAACATCGTCGGTGACATGGATGACGGTTGGAAAATTGCAATGGCAACTCTTGGTTTCGAACGAGGCACTTCGACGCTCGGACAGCAACTTTCTTTCGAACGAGAATTCCGAATCATCGTTAGGGCCGCTAAAGAAAACGGTTCGACCCAAAACCCCTTAATTCGAGATCGAATAGCCAAAGCCTGGATAGAGCTCAAAATTATGCGCCTAAATGCTCTTCGAACCCTCAGCAATATGAACAAAGGGGAGTTAAGTCGCGAAGCCATGGTCAACAAACTATATTGGGCAACCTGGCACCGAAACGTGGGCGAGTTAGCGATGGATGTCCTAGGGCCTCAAGCGCAAATGCTAGCCAAGCCCCCATACGAGCTAACCGAATTGCAGCGACTCTTTTTGTTTACGCGCTCGGACACCATTTACGCGGGGTCGAACCAAATTCAACGAAATATCATTGGTGAACGAGCCTTAGGACTCCCCAAGGCACCCAAACTCCGAACACAATAGGAAAAGAGGCATAAGCATGACTTCCAACCCGAGTCTTCCGAACTATCCTTCAGGCAAGAATCTACTGGAAGGCAAATCGGTTCTAATCACAGCCGCGGCAGGAACCGGGATTGGTTTTGCCTGCGCGAAACGATGCAGCGAAGAGGGCGCCACCCTAATAATAAGTGATATTCACGAAAAAAGATTAAATGCAGCGGCGGACACCATCGAAAGAGAATCCGGCAAAAGGCCCGTAACTGTGCTTTGCGATGTCACTCAAGAGACACAAGTGCAACATTTGTTTGAAAGAGCTGAACAAGCAACGGGCGGAATCGATATCCTCATCAACAACGCGGGCCTTGGTGGTACGAGTAACCTCATTGATATGAGCGATGACCAATGGAACGCAGTTCTCAATGTCACCCTTACCGGTACAATGCGCTGCACTAGAGCCGCACTAAAGCACATGCAAACTCGAAGCGGCGGCGTTATTGTAAACAACGCTTCTGTTATTGGTTGGCGGGCTCAAAAAGGGCAAAGTCATTATGCAGCCGCAAAAGCCGGAGTCATGGCTCTAACTCGGTGCGCGGCCCTTGAAGCTGCCCCATTCAATATAAGAATCAATGCGGTGGCTCCAAGCTTAGCCATGCACCCCCATTTGTCCAAAGTCACCACCGATGAACTCCTCGCAACATTAACCGAGCAAGAAGCATTTGGGCGAGCCGCCGAGCCCTGGGAAATTGCTAACGTCATTATATTCTTAGCAAGTGAATACTCCTCTTACATGACTGGCGAAATAGTCAGCGTAAGTAGTCAGCGAGCATAAAGATGGTAGATAAATCAGCCAATCAAGCAGTCGGTGAGCCCTTCGAAATGGACATAGAACGGGGCAAGATCCATGAGTTTGCAAGAGCCATCCACTCCAAGCACCCCCACTATTTTGAAGGGGACTCTCCCGTCATTCCCCCCACGTTCTTGACCACACAGTTTTTCTGGGAAGACCTGGTAGCTAATAGCAATCCATGGCACCTCGTCAAGATGAGTCAAGAAAGAGGCATGCATGCCGAACAAGAGTATATCTTTCATGGCCCCCCTCCCGCTGCGGGTACTCGACTATTTTGCACCTCTCGCATTGAAAACATCTACGAAAAAGTCGGACGGCGTGGTGGTACATTGACCTTTGCAGTTATGATTACCGAATTTCGAGACGCACAAAACAACCTTATTGCTGAAGCCAAACTAACCGGAGTGGAAACCGCCAAGCCACCAGAAGAAGAAACAACATGAATCCATCTTGGGAAGAAATAAACCCCGGACAAGAACCGAAACCCTTGGTCTTCGGCCCCCTCACCCGCACCGATATTGTTCGCTATCAAGGTGCATCTGGAGACATGAACCCCATTCATCACGATGAACCTTTTGCCACCGGTGCAGGCTACCCTGCTCCCCTGGTAGTAGGCATGCTCCCGGCCGGCATTCTCAATACGTGGGCAACCAATTGGTTGGGCCCCACCAACATTCGGCGCACCCGAATTCGCTGGAAAGCTCAAGTTTGGCCCGGGGATACCTTAGAATTCAGTGGCACCGTCGCAAAAAAATACAGTGACGATGGCGAAAATAAAGTAGATCTTGACCTCGTATGCAAACGCGCTGATGAAGTTGTTTTGCAAGCTTGGTCGACCTTCGTAGTACCGAGATAAACCATGTATAAATGCAAAGAATTTGACCTCGACTATTTTTCACATGCTCCAGTAGTTAATCGCTACACCCGTGAAATCCCAACTTCTCCCGAGATTCTCTTCGCAATATTCGATGACGAACATTCCTGGCCCCAATGGGTACCAGGAATAGCAGCGGTAGAATGGACAAGCCCACGACCTTTTGGAGTCGAAACAACCAGAACGGTTACCTTTAAAGGAGGAATGCAAGTCTACGAACGCTTTATTGCTTGGAACCATGGAAAAGAAATGGCCTTTTGCTTTACCGGCGCAACCCAGAGAGTCTGGTCTTCATTTGGAGAATACTATCAAGTTGAAGACTTAGGAGGCAATCGTTGTCAGCTAACCTGGACCGTTGCTTACGAGCCACGCTTCATCTTTGCGAAGCTTCATTTTCTATTTGGTCCCCTACTAAAACGAGGACTTAGCCTCATAATGGATAGTTTGGTGCGCTACTGCAGAAACCAGGCGCCTGAGTACGCGACAAAATTGTCTTCACCCACCTAGAGGAAATCCCCGTAGGAGGTTGCATTTTCTGGGTCTTCCTGCTTTGAGGCCCCAATGTCTTTACCCGTGACTATAATCATCCCGACCTGGAATAGCGCGGAGTGTATTCAAGCCTGCCTCGATAAGGCCCACCTTCAAAATGTCCAATCGATTCATGTTATCGACAATGGCAGCGTCGATAACACCCTTAATATTGTCCGTACCGAATTTCCAGACGTTCAAATTACATCCTGGCCCGAAAATCGAGGTTTTGCCAGAGCCATGAATTTCGGAATATCCGAATGCAACACCCCATTTGTGTTTTTACTAAACGACGATTGTGAACTAGAAAGTGGTCATATCGACATCTTGTTGCAAACCCTCCAAAACAACCCACAATCTGCGTCCGCCACGGGAAAGCTCCTAGGGATTGATCGCGATAACCCCACCATTGATTCCGTCGGGATCCGCTTGGACAAATATGCTCTGCGTCCCATGGATGAAGGATTGGGCCAAATCGACGTTGGTCAATTTGATCAAAATAGAACCATCTTCGGGCCATCAGCTGCCGCAGTCCTATTTAGAGTCTCAGCCCTTAACTCATTAGGGGCCCCTCCCTTCGACGAATCATTGGTTTCTTACTACGAAGATGTAGACTTGGCATGGAGACTCACCAATGCGCAATGGAGCCATCAATATTGCTACCGTGCGATTGGCTTTCATCAGCGTCGTGGTCCAAGTAATAAGCCCAATCATATCCGAGCCCGCGCATTCGCCAACCGCTATATCGTTTGGGCTAAGAATGAATCGCTAAAACCCTTTTTGCTCTATGGAGCAATCGCTATCCCCTGGGAAATAATGCGAATAGGTAGGAGGGCACTCACCCAGCCCCAAGAGTTGACTCAAATACCACCTTCGCTCGTTCGAAGTATTTCCCACATCACAAAGCGGCTCGTTTCACGCCCGTAGTCAAAGAAAGCTCACAATGTATTCTCGATTGTTACGAAAGAGGGGTGCAATTAAGAAGCACTCAAAGGAGAATTGGTAGTGAAAGGTATCATTCTAGCAGGAGGCTCAGGAACCCGGCTTCACCCACTAACTAAAGTAGTAAGTAAGCAACTCTTACCAATCTACGATAAGCCCATGATTT
>CAXGXL010000426.1:0-4113 GCA_964013555.1 uncultured bacterium | reverse complement strand
GCACTATCGGTAGCGACTGCGGGAACGAATGCCGCCAATGGATTCAAATTGGTTCGAAGCGCAATAGGGCTAGCCTCCCCACCAGCATCCTCAGCTTCTTCTTGAGCCCCCGCCATAAGCGCCGGACTTCCTTTGGACTTAGTCGTTCGTGCAGACATTCGAGCTGATGCTGGTGGTCGCTCAGAGCCAGACAACCCGAGAGATTTCTTCTCAAGTCTTGAGTTGCTCCCCTCCCTAAGCTCACGCATCGCACTGGGGTCCACTAACTTTATGTTGCTGCGCAAATGGTAGTCCTGCACCTGAGCACGTCGCAGGCTGTAAAATAATTTGATAGGATCGGCCATCGTGTAGCTGCTCAGTGCTAAAACCGCCTCATCGACCACCACCAATGCAACCTCAGCATTTTTAACCGGAGCACCACTTGCATCGTTTACCACAATATCTACTGAAGTGGTCGCCCCAGGAGATACGCGGTCTTGGGCAAGATTCAACCCAACCTCCAACGTCCGCTCCGTAGGTGGGACCCGCAGGTTCAACGATCCCATTCCAAATGCCGGCCGTAACGGAAGTGACTTGTCGTCCTCTCCTTTTTCATTGAGCCTCACCGCACTTCCCACCAGGTGAACACTAGCAATGAGATTCGGGATATGTTGACTCGTAATCGGCACCTCAAGGGTTGTCGTTGAGTCCTTCATAGTGAATCGACGCTCGAAAATGATTCCATTTCGGCGCAACGACAAAAGCCCTTCGGCTGGTGCAAACGGCGATTGCACTAGTATTTTAGCTACATCCCCAGGCTGATAATTGTCTTTATTCGGAATGAGAGTAACTTTTTCTTTTTCAACTCCCCGTGAAGTCGGAGCCTTTGCACCGGAGACCCATCGAGTGATCTGACTAAAGTTCAAACGCCCCGACTCATCGACTGTTGTGGCGGTTATCTTGTAGGCTCCCCCCGTATTCGTCTTAAACGAACACATAACCGGTTGTTTCGATGTGGTAACCTCACACGTTTGAAGATCTACAAGGCTCTGCTTGTATTGACCTTTCTCATAATTCCATTGCACCCGGCCAGCGCGAACCTTCAAAGGGCGCCCAGAAATCAACGTTCCCTCAATATCCGAGACTATGGCTTCTACATTCAAAGGCTTGTTTTTCTCAACAAAGTAGGTATCCGTTCGCAAACCGGGATAATGTAGCGAAGGATGAACCAACCAAGACGTCGACGTTCCCCAAGCTTGGCGATTCACATCAGTGACCGTTGCACTAGCCGTAACCGTCATCGGGCGCGGCGGAGATATTTCCCCCATTTTGACGTTGAGGCTATGAACCCCCAGCGGATCAGTCTTCCCCTGGTAAGTGAGGTACTCGCTCTGCCCCGAATTCCTCACCGCTTTCCACCATGGCGTCCAAACCCCAAAGCTAAACTTCTCTTGATTCGGAGGTGTAAAATAGGCAGGCTTAGTCCGTACCCGCCAACGGGTTTCGGCATTAGCAAGTCCGCCGCCAGCAAAATAGTTAGCCTGAACCGATACGGTCGTGTTGGAGCCAGCCAAAAATGGCCCCGTCTCTCCAGAAGACTCTACCTCAAACTCAGGGGTCCGAAATTCTTGAATCTGAAAATAATGGGTATACTCGTGTCGCCCAGTAGAGAGCTCAATCCGGGCAGAACCCAAATTGGGCACTTTGGGTAATTTGAAGGCGAAATCAAATCCCCCCAAATTTGTCATCTTGGTTGTTCCACCAAGAATCTTGTTTCCCCTTGGCCCATAAACCACGTAATCGATCTTGCCAATTCCCTTAGGCAATCGAATATCGCCTTCTTTTTTCAGCTGCAGGACACGAATCCAGCCTTTAATATGAACCTCTTCGTTCGGTTTGTAGGTTTTTCGGTCGTCGAAAACGAACCACCGATAGGAATTACCACCAAGATTGCGCCGCCACCGACCGTAACTTCCGTAAAGGGACTCCGGCAAGAAAGCCAAGTCGGAACCTTTTCTCCCGGTAAGAAAGAAGAACTTTCCACGTCGCGGCAAAGGAATCTTAGCAATCCCCCTAGCGTCGCTGACTCCTCTCGGACCATTTGGGCCCACCTGCAATTCCACTCCCTCAAGGGGCTTGCCATCTTTGAGATCTGTCGCCCATGCGAGAAAATTCTCTCCATCGACGAACCCATCCAATCCGATTTGGGTAGCCTGAACCCAAGTTCGTAAGGTCGGCCGAACTTTCGGCATGCTGGCACCTTCCACCGTCGATTGAGGCCAAATCACCAAGACCAGCTGTCCCCTTCCTTTCTCTAGCCATGGCGTTAAATCAACTCGAGTCTCGACCATCGATTCTGGTTGGCCAGACACCGTAAAGACCTTGTCGCCGACCCTTTCCCCCGGAATTTTTCGTTTCTCTGGTTCAAAGCGACGATACGAGCCGACATAATCCTCCCAGTGATTTGGGAGTACTTTGTATGCCTCGACCACAAACGATGCGTAATTGGTGGTGTAAACGGTCATCTCGGGGTTCGAGAAGGGATCAAGCACCGCGAAACGCTCCAACGACGACTCAATATTAGGTCGCGCCGCCCCTACTTCAAAGGCAGCTAGAGCCTCCTTGATTAACGCTTGGCCATAGATATCGCGCAAAGATGTACCAACCTTAACCCTATAGGAAGTACGACCCGGCTTCATTCCATAAAGGTAGAGAGTATTGCCTCGAACGCTTTTGTGAAGGCCGGTGACCGGCGGCTCTATTTCAATGGAGTCTGGATCGAATGTTTCCGAGTCAATAGGGTTTGAAAAGCTAATTCGCCAAGTGTCTCGTGGCTCGCATTTTCGCCAACCGCACTCCGACTTCGTCAATTCCATAGGCCCGTAGGTTCGGAATTGTTTCCTAAAAGAGATCTTGCTCCCCCGGGGACCTTCTGCAGAGGGGGCTCCTTTCTTTACCTGATAGGAAATGACACTATCGTAAGGCAGAGGTTTCTTTGTTCGCACCACAACAAAGGTTCCCGGTTTGGATTTTGCTATTAACCCCTTGATGGTTGCATCCTCCACCCGATCAGTTTCAATAAGTTCCAAGGGAAGTCGCTTGCCCGCTCCAGTGGAAACCACCAAGTACTCCAACATTCTTTGGGCATCTATAGCTTGGTCAAAGCCTATAAAAATGGGCTGCTCGAGCTTGTACGTACCACTGGTAGGCCAAGCCTTACGGACACTCACCGGTGGCGTTTGAAACGTCCATTGAAGCGCATTTTCTAAAGTAGCACCGTGGATAGACCGAACCGTCTTGGGCACAGTCATACGATACTCGGACGCCATTGCAAATCGCTGGTCTTGTGGCTCGAACAAAAGAGTGCTTGTCCCAACCCACCGCCACGAGCCTTTGGGCATCGGCTCAAGCACAACCGGAATACCCTCACTTAAGGTATCTTTATGGGACCCCACTTCAACCATTGGCTGACTAAACGTAACGCTGAGTTGCGGTGCGATTGAAACCTCACCCTCAGGCGCAAATCGAACTACCTTCAAGGGGGCGGCAGCATCAAAACGAGCAGGCAGCATCACAGCTTCTTCGGACTTTGGGGGAAAGTCCACGGCAATGGTTTCTCCGGTTCGTGGTGCGGGTAACGAAGCCGCTCTTTTTGCAAAATCCTTCTTGTCGTCCTTATTGCTATCTATCTGCGGGATGCGCTTAAGCAATGCACTTAGATCTTTTTCCGACAAAGGCTTGGTCTCTGGTCGCAGTACTGATGAATCAGACTCTCGAGCTCGCTTCCCATCGCTTAATTCTAGCTCTAATTTAGACGGCCCCCATTGGGTTACCGCATCGAAGTCCTTCGAACTCGTAACGGGTCCAGCCGTAGGTTGGGTTTGTGCAATATCGACACCTGAAGGCTTAGATACTCGCTGACCACCGCATGCAAACGACAAAATCAGACAACAAAGAATGGCCAAACGATTAAGAACGCTTTTCACGGTGTCCCCCATACGAACAAAGATGCTACCAACGTGGCCGCCAAGTGCCAGATGTTTCAATAAAGCAGGAATCAATTCAATGGCAAAGCATCATTTAAGTTGAAGACCGTTTTGGATCCAACCAGAAGGACCCTATCCCGCTAGAACC
>CAXGXL010000425.1:0-4131 GCA_964013555.1 uncultured bacterium | reverse complement strand
CTTAGAACGGCGAACTTCGCCAGTTTCGGGGTCGAGCACCTCAGCTCCATTGGCATCTAACACAGGGACTGTATCGGGATAATCTAGCGGCTTGTAGGCAGCAGCCTCTTGCTCATCCATCTGCATAAACGAATGACGAACGCGGCTTTCCCCTGCGCCGCAGGTAAACCAAGAAAAACCATACTCATACAAACACTGATACCAATCGGGCATCATGGTGTGAGCGGTGGTAAAATCAAAATACCCTTCGTCAGGTGTAAACCGAGCTCGATAGGGATTCGCCGGCTCTTGGTTCTCACCCAACCATCTACCACCAGTAACAGGGTAGGACTTTACATCGAGAACAAAGAAGTTGTGGCTCATCAGATCTGCGGACCAATTAACTCTCATGTAGTCACGGTCAAACCACTCATTGTCACTGGAGTTCTCAGAGATAACGTTCGTAGGCTGCCCCGTAGAAGAATCGTATTGTCGCGCGATATCAAAATGCTTCGTGATGGGAAACGCAACAATCGGATTACCATAATCCGTAAACACCGAGCCTTCATCACCGGCCTCTTCGGTGCCCTCAACAAACTCGTAATCCGTGTAGCCCACCAACACATTTTCTTGAATATCAAATTTGATACGCATGATGGTAAAGAGGTCACCCGTTCCGATGCTCAAAAACGGTTGATGATTTTCAGACGTGTCGACTACCGTTCGCCGGTAATACCAAGTCTTGTTGAGAAGATCTGATTTCTTAATGTAGTCCGGTTGAACCAAATCAACCTCACCCATGTCTGCGGCACAGCCAACAGCCATAAGTCCTGCCATCGCAACAGTGACTACTGCTTTTGCAAACTTGTTCACCTTGTTGAACATTACTTTCCTCCCGGCTTGATTACCGATTGAGCTATTCAATAAATTCATTAGTACGATCCTGATAAACCAAAGCTAAAGCTTCCGTAATTACCTGCGGCGAAATTGACATTACTTCCACCCGCCTCTGGTATGGCGCTGGTGTTGCCAAAGTCTTCTCCCATGGAGTTGTAAAAAAGTGGCCACCAAATCTCATCCTGGGTGGGCTTAAAAACACCATGCCCCGTGGAAACGCCCAAAGAGGCGGAGAGGCTAAAGGGCAGACTCCACATATCTCCAAATTGACCCGCAATATCATAAGACAAGCCAATCGAGGTTGAGAACGAATCGGAGCCACCAGCATTGTTATCTGCTCGCGGCGACTGGTACTCATCCTCCTCTGGGTAACGATTGATTTTGCGCATGTTGGAAATTCCCAACGAATAACTTGCACCTAAATGGTCAGTTATCGCGTAGCCCACGGAAATGCTGTTTCGAATAGAAAAGTTTGCATTGGCCGCGCCCGAAAAACATCGATAAGCTTGGTCACTATTGTCATCAGTAAATAGCGAACAACTTGTAGACCAACTCTCACGAGCGTGGCTTACGTTCTTTACCTGGGTATCACTGCCATGAAAAAACTTATTAAAGGAGAAGCTATAAGAGAGGCTCAAATCACCAAAAGACCGGGAAAGCCCCAAACGCGTTCCCAACGTAGTCCATTTTTCGCGATGACGGCTTTCGGGGGAAATAGGAAGAGACAATGAAAGACCACCAGATAGATTGATGCCGCTCCATTCATCTTTGTAAATGCTGCCATCGCTAAGTGACAAGCTCCCGTCGCCCAAGAAAAACCGCCGGTCGAGCGAATTATTCGGGGTAACAAGAGAAAGAGAAAGCCCCATTCCGACGCCTGCCGTTAGCTTGTGGCCCAACACCTCGAACCGATAGCTAGCGTTGAGACCCCACGACTGCGAGATAGAGTCGCTGTAGGCTTGCATCTGCTCGTGCTCTAAAAATGTCCCGGTTGAGATGCTATGGCCCAACGACACCCCGACAGACCAAGGCTTTTTAGGCCCCTCGTCTTTAACTTCAGACGGTTCTTCACTCGTAAGAGTAGCAGCGCTTGATTCAGGTTTCTCTGTGTTTGAAATGGTTTCTTTGGCTTCTTTCGCTACGCCTTCTAGCTCTTTCTTCGCAGCTTTGTCATCAACACTCTGCGCACCCACCGTAGCAGGTAAAAGCAAATATCCTAGAAATAATAACGTTGTCGTCACGGCATGAAGTCTCACGCAGCTCTCCCACGTTAGAGCATTTCCTAAAAACCGTTGAATAAACTCTCTAGTTCTAGGAAAGCAGTTAAAAAAAAAGGGGATAGTCACTATTGAAGAAAGGACATTGTCCTGACTCAATCGCCGGTTCTATCCGTACTCATATTCAAAAACTACCAATGGAATAGCCGGGCGCTTTTAAGACGTTCCACGTTCCCCCACTCTTACCATTAAGAAAGAGTTGAAATAAGGTTTAGGGCGGATACCGTGTACCATCCTAACTTTAGAATCGTCAACGATTTAAACGCGTTAGTTGCGAAGGAAATCGTTTCCGTCTAATTCCTTATCTACCGGAGTTTCATTGCTAAACCATTAATTCTATTAATAAACCTACCAAATATTCATTCACTGCCGATTGGAAAATACGATCCGCTCGCCTGCTAGCGCCCCGTACACGTACGACGTATTTGGCCAACAAGTTCGATGCGCTCCATTGCCAGATTGTTGGCCGCGCGAAAAGTACGAATATTATCTTTATTCGCTCTTTCAAGAACCCGCTTCATGATCACGTAAATTCCCTCAGCTTGCTTGAGAGCTCGCTCCTGATTGTAACCTTCCAATTCTTTGGCCACATTCATCAAGCCACCAGCATTAATAACAAAATCAGGTGCGTACAAAATGTTCTTATCACTCAACCGAGTTGCGTCCGCTTGCTCATCGCGCAATTGATTATTGGATGCACCAGCAACCAACTTACACTTCAAGCGAGGTATGGTCTCTTCATTGATAATCGCTCCTAGAGCGCATGGCGCAAAGACATCGCAGTCTTGGTCGTAAATTTCCTCCGGAGCAACCGCATGCACCGAAAAATCCGCCACGGTTTTGCGCACATTCTCCAACTCGATATCAGCAATGGTAACTTTTGCCCCTGCCTTAACTAAATGCCCAACAAGATGGTAGCCCACGTGGCCTACCCCTTGCACCGCGATCTTCAAACCACTAAAGCTCGATGTTCCAAAACGTTCTTCAATTGCGGCACGCATTCCAGAGAATACGCCAAATGCAGTCACTGGCGACGGATCACCTGACCCCCCAATGGCGCGGGAAATACCAGTCACATGAGTCGTTTCCAGACGAATCATTTCCATGTCTTCCATGGTGGTACCCGAATCTTCAGCGGTGATGTAGCGGCCCCCAAGGCCTTCTAAATATCGTCCAAAGGCACGCCATAAAATTTCACTCTTGTCGGACTTAGGATCACCAATGATGACGGCTTTTCCTCCTCCCAGATTCAAGCCGGCCACCGCTGCTTTGTAGGTCATCCCTCGAGAAAGCCGAAGCACATCGATCAAAGCGTCCCTCTCACTGGCATAGGGATACATTCTGCAGCCGCCCAAGGCCGGCCCCAAAACCGTGTTATGAATTCCAATGATTGCGCGCAGCCCACTGGTTTCATCACGGCAAAACACCACCTGTTCATGATCGCGTTTACCGAGTTCTTCAAATACTTCGTAACCAATATGTTCCATGAATGGGCTGCCTACTCCTTTGCCCCCTATTGGTCAACGCCCTAAATTAAAAGTGCAATTTCTCCGGCTGACTATGCAATTTTAATAACTTAGGAGCTTGACCTCACTTAAGGCACCGACAAATTCAGACTTTTCACTCCATATAACATAGGCTAGTGTAGTATCGGGTCCCACAACGGATTAGTGAATTCTCATGCCAAGATGCTTTGTCGCCATCCCAATTCCATCGCCTATGTGGCCTGAGTTTACCAAGGTGCAAAATGCCCTAGCCCACTACTCCGAATCCCCAAGCCCCAATGTCCGGTTTTCCGCCTCAGAGAACCTCCACCTTACGATCAGATTTTTGGGGGATATTTCGGAGACAACAATCCCTCATGTTCTCAGTGCATTGGAACGCATCAGTCGAGATTTTCATCCCCCTCTTATCCAAGTGCGAGGGCTAAATGGCTTTCCGAATATCAATCGGCCCCGCGCGCTCTACGCCGCCATCA
>CAXGXL010000424.1:0-4136 GCA_964013555.1 uncultured bacterium | reverse complement strand
AAGTTGGGTCCCCCAAGGGGAGTCAGACCGATAACTTTCAGCTGCTAATGATGTTCGGTGAGGCATGGCTCGTAGGCGGTTGCGAATTTTAACGGGTAACTTGAGACCCCTGTATTGGGTAAACGTTCTTTTTGTGCCCATGAATTTCTCTTGAAATGCAGAAAGTTTACAAATTTACTTGACCCACGATCGTTTTTCTTTATCCTCTTATTAGCGGCTTATTGATGCACTTAGAGAATGCGCGTTCGAAGAGTGCTCTTATCAACCGCACGGAGGATAATGTGAGTTCAGATGGAACGGTGAGTTGCCACCAGTGTGGGAACTCTTTTGCGCCGAAGTTTACATTTCAGGTGGTAGAAAAGGGCGATCAGCGGACTTACTTTTGCTCGCAGCGTTGCAGAAATCCAGGATTAGAGGGTAGCCAAGTAGCCTGTTGCGCGTGCTCAACTCTCTTTACGCCTTCGTTGGCGATGCATGTCTTACAACAAGGGTCCCAAGTACAGTACGTTTGTTCAGCCGTTTGTCGAGAGACAATGGGAGCGGGCCTCTCGGACGAACCGAAGGAGAAACCGTTTAGGGCGATTGCGGTTTTGAATCAAAAGGGTGGGACGGGTAAAACCACAACCGCGTTGTCGGTAGCGGCAGGATTTGCCCAGATGGGATACAACACTCTGTTGGTGGACCTAGATCCGCAAGGGAATGTAGGCGTTTCGTTGGGCATCAGCAGTCCACGTTCGATTTACCACGTCTTGCATCGTGGATTGAGCGTGGAAGCGTGTTCGGTTCCGGTTCGAGATAATCTGGATGTAATCACGGCCGATGAGAGCTTGGCGGCGGCGGAAATCGAACTTGCACGGGGTGACGAATCCTCACGTACTGGAAACCTCGCCAAGGCGATGGGTAAAAATTACGAGTACGATTATATTGTTTTCGATTGTGCTCCGGCCTTATCAATCCTTAATTACAATGCGTTGGCCTTCGCACGTGAAGTCTTGATCCCGGTGAGTTGTGACTATCTAGCGTTGGTGGGGGTCAAGCAGGTCTTAAGGACTCTGCGGCGCATCGGAGAAAAAACAAATCGTCCGGTTAAGGTAGCGGGCGTGTTGCCGACTTTTTACGATGTTCGGAATCGGGGTTGTGTCGAGTCTTTGAATCATCTCAAGAAAACCTTTGGTTCAAGAGCGTTGCCTCCGGTGAGGGTCAATACAAAATTGGCAGAAGCGCCGAGTCGGAAAAGAACGATATTTGAACATGCTCCGGACTCAAACGGGGCACGCGATTATATGCGTGTTGTAGAATGGTTAGTAAATAGTGAACAAAAATCAATTACGAGGGCGGCCTAATGAATAAAAGAGAAAGCGTCTTAGAGCGGACTCAAGTCGTTACGGAGAATCCGTTGGAGGGGGAGCAGCTGTTTCTCGATGCCATGTTTGGCTTATCGGAGGAGCGGAATCCTGAAGTACGAACTGTAATTCGGAAAGAAAACAAAGTGCCGGTGGCAAGGCGAAGCCCCAGCCGACCGGCTACGGAGACACCAAGTCGAGGTCGTCCGACTAGGGAAATGGAACCAGTCGTGGCGCGACGGATGCCGGCTCCCAAACCCCAGCATTACAAGATCGTCTCTATTTCGCTCTACAACGAAGATATAGAGCGTCTTAATAATATGGTGCGTGAATTGAAGCGGCGAGGTCATTACAAGGCCAATAAGAGTCAATTGATTCGTCACGCACTAGCGAGGCTAGATCTTGACGAGATTCCACGAGATATTTAAGCCCGTTCCCGTCGTTTCCGAAGCAGCAAGAGCCAGGCAAAACCCAACCAGCCGGTTTGCCCCGCAGCACATTGGCAACCGCTGGTTGAGTCGGGGTTCGTATCGGAGATTTTAACTTGAACCGTGGAGGAGATGGTGTCCGGGGGAGCGCAAAATCCGCAAGCTTCGGTGGGGGTGCAATAACCGTTGGGTAAGGCGAATGGGTACTTGAAGTGGGTAGCCTCAGCATCATCGCAATGGAGGTCTCGCTTTTTGGTCTCGGCTGTAGAGGCCTGTTCGTACATGGTGGCAGCTCGAATCGGTACGTGCCCTAGGCCAATGAAGTGACCAATTTCATGCACCGCTGTGTTCTTGAGATCGGTTTGAGGGTTGGAATTGCTCGATAGAGTGAATGTGAAATTGGAAGAGTTAAATTCGATGTCGGAATCGAAAATCTCACCGGTTAACGCATTGTAGGTGTTGGTAGTTAGTGCCAAAATGATGCCGCTGGTTCCGGCGTGGGGCCAGGAAGTATCTTGGAAGAGCAGCAGGTTTTCGTTCTTAGACGGGTTTAGAAAATCGTAACCGACTAGGGTACTTGAAGAGAGAGAATTACTTTCAGTAAAGACCAAGTCGGTCGTTAGCTCTTGTGGATCACAGGTATTTCCCGCATTGGCGGCAAGATTTTCTTCCCAGACGGCGAAAGAATCTCGAAGTTCATCCAATTCCTGGTCTCCAGCGATATCGGTGGTGCCATCTTGTTGGAGGGCGAAAGTGATGGAGCGGGTATACCAAGAGAGCGACGGTCCGGTTTCTTGGCCGGTGGAGTCGGGAACTCGAGAGCATACGTAGCTCCAACTCGGCGAAGGGAACACAAGAAGGGAGAAGATCAAAAGAAGGAAGTGGTTCTTCATTGGTGTGGCTTGGACCTTCTGGCTTGGATAATCGCCTGGCGTAGTTTGGTTCGAGTGGAGGGGAGTTCAAGACGGTCATCAACGATTTTCATATCGCCTAGTTGTGAAAGTTGTCGGAGAGATTCGCCATTGACCTCGAATGCCCCTTGGGAGAGACCAACAATAAAGAATGAGCCTTCTTGGGACGGAGTGAGGAACAAGAGATACGTTTGGCCAGTAATAAGGCGAGGACTACCGGCGACAGTTTGCCCGATTTCCCCGACGATACCGCCTAGGGTTTTGATTGCGAGCTTCGTCAGAGAGGCGAGAGCAGATAATTTCTTTGGGTCTACTGTGTCCTCTTGAAGCCACACTTCTTCGATTAAGAAATCCCAAGTTGTGTAAATTCTTGTTTTTTCCCAGGCACTGGTTCTAGAAGCAGGTGTTCCAACCACAATTAGGGTAGAGTAGTCGAGCAGTTCTTCAAGGCTGGCTTGTCGAGCGCTACTAGCATTTGCAAGAAGCGGAAAAGCAAGAACGAGAACAAAAACGAGAAAATTATTCATGTTCCAGTATTGCACGGTGCTCTTAAGGGGTAAAGCCAGGTGGTTGGCGCGGAATTCGGGAGAAAGCGAAGATCAACCACAAGAGGATCCAAAATGCTGGGAAGGATTGTAAGCTCTTGCAACCGGAGGTTGCCTCAGTGGGGGTAGCCTCCACTACAACAGTTCGTTGCAGTGGAAGGGGAGGAAAGCACAAAGGGCAATTTAGGTCTTCTCGCTCACAGAAACCGTTGGGCTCATTCTTGGGATATTTGAAGGTGACTCCGTTGTGATCGTCGCAATGGAGTCTTCGTGCATGGGTCGTGCCTACGATGTACTGCGCATGCATCGTTGCTTGAGCGATATTGGAGTGTGCAAGCCCAAGAGCGTGCCCAAGCTCATGAACGGCGATTGAAATCAGGTCAGCCTCGTCTGCTTGTGGGGTCGTATCAAATTGTGTAGCGGCGGTGTTGAATTCAATATCTGCATCGAGAATTTCCCCGGTTAGCGCGACGGAGGTGACGGTTGTAAGAGCAAATTGAAAGGCGCCCGTGGACGGGTGGGGCCATAGTCTATCGCGAAAGATGATCAAGTTTTCATTTTCGGCTCCGGGAAGGAAATTGTATCCTACGTTGTTTTGTTCGCTACGGTCCGGGGCCAATTCAAGATCTATATCTGTGTTTGAGTTGGGGGAAACGCAACCTTGCGCCTGCTCCCATACTACCATTGATTGCACGATAGCTTCGTACTCATTGTCGATATGAGATGTGCCTTCCTTGTTGAGGCTAAAGAGCGCCTGACGCGAGGGCAATGAGAGTGAAGGAGCGAAGCGGGAGTCAAATGGGCCCTCCGTTTGAGAGCAAACATACGCATAGGATGAAGTAGGAGATAGTAAGAGGCTAATACAAAGGAAAAAAGTGGCGCTTCTAGAGAACTCCTCTACTGGCTTCG
>CAXGXL010000423.1:0-4146 GCA_964013555.1 uncultured bacterium | reverse complement strand
TCGTTGCGTCCCGGCATGATATACGGCATGATTTTGCGATAAGGATGAATATCCTTAACAAGGTCCCCATCCGACCGGCGCTTGGGAATCTCTATTGCACTTTGGAGAAACTTCTTTGTTTTGCTCAGTGGGCTCATCTATCGTCTCCGTAATTCGTTCAAATGGAAATCTAGGCCGCAGTTACCACACGGCTATTGAGGCGGCCAGACCCAAATCGTGATTTGAGTCTACGAACGAAAGTTTAGACCGACTGGCAAGTTATCTTAAAAGAGCACCCTAGCCCCATAAGGCCAGAGACGTTTTGGTAACCTTAGTTAATGCCGATGCAAAGAATAAAGGCACGAAGCTTTCCTCTTCATTGCTCGATTTCTTTTTCACGTTTATAAGCTGCGCTTCCAGTCTTTACTATTGGGTTGTTTGGGATTGTGGTTATGTTCGAAGTGGGTCTGGCTAAAGATACTATTGATTTGTGTCCTCTCGGCGTAGGAATGCTTGGTTATGGCATCTACTCCCAACGAGTAGAGGGCACGATTCGTCCTATTCATGTGCGCACTTTTGTGGTGAGAAATCCTCAAACCAGGCAACTACTCGCGTATGTCTGCGCAGAGATCTGTTTCATAACTCAGGCACTTAGATCGGGAGTGCTAGAATCACTTAGCCGCCATCACCCCGATCTTGGGTTTAATGAACACAATCTGATGCTTACTGCTATTCACACTCATTCGGCTCCTGGCGGCTTTTCACATCATCTTATCTATAACCTAACCATACCAGGGTATGTCCCTGAAGTTTATCAAACCCTTGTCGACACTATTGTCAATACCATTGTAACCGCACATCAAACTCTTGCACCGGGCCGCATGTGTATTGCACAAGGCGACATTCCTGTATCCGAGGACGTGGCATTTAATCGTTCGCTCAAAGCCTACAACCTAAACCCTGAAACCGAAGAGCTACGGCCGGAAGAATCGGCCTATGGAGTGAACCGCACCATGACGGTCCTCCGCTTTGAAAATAAAGAGCACGCCCCAATTGGAATGTTCTGCTGGTTTGGAGTTCATTGCACCAGCTTCCACTCAGACAATAACTTCATCTCGCCAGATAATAAGGGAGATGCATCGCTCAAGTTTGAATATCGCGCTCGTCGCGAATTCAATAGCAATTTCATAGCGGGATTTTCTCAAGCAACTCCGGGAGACGTCAGTCCCAATTTTCGGTGGGATCCTACGCGCCGGCTAAGTGCTGGGCCCTACGACGACGACCAAAACAATTCGGAGTTCAATGGAGATATTCAATACCGCCACGCATGGAGACTCTTCTCCCAAGCAGCCCGTCAGCCGCTAAAGTCGGATACCCTTCTGGCTGGACTTCGCTACGAAGACCATGGTGCGATAAAGGTTAACCCGCAATACGCAGACGGCCGTGCTGGAGCAAGCACACTGCCCGGTACTCTTGGGCTCTCTATGATTATGGGTACCGCGGAAGGCAGGGGTCCCCTCTTTTATGCGGCTCCGCTTGTAAAAGCGCTTAATCGCCTCACCGGCATGGTTAAATTCGGTTATTATAAGACTACCAAACGAAGAAAAGATAAGTTTCATCCCATTTTGCACTCCCACGGTCCTAAGTTCTCTCTACTGGACCTCCACAAAGGCACCCAAGGAAAAGCCCTTTTCTTATTTAAGCAAGGTGACCCTTCTATACCCGGGTGGGTAGATCCGACGGTGAAGCGTGTTCGGAAGCTTGCGCGTATTGGCGGCCTGGGAACCCTGCCTTGGACCCCTGAAATTCTACCAATTCAACTATTTATTCTTGGAAACTTTGCCCTTCCCGCACTGCCCGGTGAGCCGACAACCATCGCGGGTTATCGGCTTCAATCAAGCCTCAAAGAGCGCCTTAGTCAAGTCGGGGTAGACACAATTGCCATCACTGGTTTTGCTAATGCCTATTCGGGATATATCACCACCCACCAGGAATATGCAGCCCAAGAGTACGAAGGGGGCAACACCCTCTTTGGCCCTTGGACCTTGGCCGGATATCAAACCCGGTTTGATTCTCTAGCCAGACTTTTATGCAAAAGTAAGCAAATTGCTCTAGATGATATAGGACAGAACCCTCAACTGGCCTCAAAGAGCGAGTTGCACCTTCAACGGTTCGAAGGAAGTACACCAAAGTGAAATTCGAAGAAGGTAGTCTCTAACTATAAGTCTCGTCGTTGATTTGCTATCCATTGCGCCCATGAGGCTAGAAGGACCATCCTCAAAGCAGCCGGGTCGTTTTGGAGGCCATTTAAGAGTTGAAAACAATGGTCTTATTACCGCTAATTAAAACGCGGCTCTCGAGATGCAAACGCACTGCATGAGTTAAAACCTGCCGCTCCATATCTCGACCTTTGCGCTTCAAATCAGCAACTGTATCTCGGTGACTCACTCGCATCACATTTTGCTCAATAATCGGACCTTCATCCAAGTCCTGGGTAACGTAATGAGCCGTAGCTCCAATGATTTTTACCCCTCTGGCCTTTGCTTGTTTGTAGGGGTTGGCTCCAACAAAAGAAGGCAAAAAAGAATGATGGATATTGATCATGCGGCCGTACCAAGCATCGGAAAACTCCGACGATAAGATTTGCATGTAACGAGCCAACACAACCAAATCAATGCCGTGCTCTTTCAGTAGTGCCCGTTGCTGGCTTTCCGCTTGTTGTTTCGTTTCTCTAGAGATGCCAACAACATGGAAGGGAAGCCCAAAGTGCTCTGCGACAGGAGCTAGGGTTTCGTGATTAGAAACAACCAAAGCAATTGCGCCGTGCAGCTCTCCGAGCTCTTGACAGTGCAATAAATCGTAAAGGCAATGCGCTTCTTTCGAAACGAAAACAGCAATGCGGGGACGTTCATCACTGAAGTGAAGACTGAAGTCCATTTCGAATGCCTCACCAACCCTCGCAAGCTTCGTTCGACAATCTTCCTTGCCCAACGTGAACCCTTCGAGCTCCCAGACCAAGCGCATGAAAAATTGGCCTCCGGCGCCTTCACCGTATTCATTGAGGCTTAGAATATTGCCCTTGTGTTGGTGGATAAATTGCGAGAGGGTCGCCACAATACCCGCGCGATCTGCACAATTCACCAATAGAGTCGCTTGCCTGTCGGGGGATCCGATGTTCATGCCTAACCCTAAGCCCAGGCATTTTTCAATTCAAGCATCTTATCTGAAAAAACCAAGCCTTGCTTTCCCACTGACTTAGACTAGGGCCCACCAGACTCCAAAAAGTCGAAAAACGCTCCAATTAACGGTGCGTTCTTTCTGGTTTTCAAAGAGGCGATATAACCATCTGAGACTAGGCTAGAGCCTCGTATGGCAATGGGAACCACCCGGTCATCGCAACCCAGTTCAGACTTCGGAATAATACCAACTCCCATTCCAGCAACCACCGCTTCTTTTAGTGCTTCACGGCTTCCCATTTGGACAACGTAATCGGGAACAACCCCAGCCTCCTTGCAGGCTTGGTCAAAGGTAAATTGGGTATTGGACCCCGCTTCCCGGCGAATTGATTGAGCCCCATGAAAACGCTTGAGTCCAACCGACTTTGCTTTAGCCCACGGGTGCGCTCTATTAACAAACGCAACCAACACGTCACCAAGCCAATGAATCGAGTGAAAATCAGGCGCCTTACCCAATTGAGATAAAAAGGCGATGTCAGTTTGAAACTTCTTCAATCCAGTCGCAATAGCGGATGCATTCCCAAAAGAAACCTCCAAGCGAATCGAAGGATATTGCACTTGAAATTGTTGCAACAACTCAACAAGCTGATACGGGCTCTCCGCCCCCACTCGCAACACGCCGCTAAGGCCCCCAGCCGACTGCGTCAGAATCCCCTCTGCCTGCTCAACCATTCCGAAGAGCCTTTCGGTAACCTCGAAAAGGTCTCGTCCCGTCGGGGTAAGCTCTATGGAACGTGCCTTTCGGTAAAAAAGCTCCACACCATAGTGGCCCTCAAGACCCTTGATTTGATTGGTGAGGGCGGGCTGGGTAACCCGCAGCGCCTGGGCTGCCACCGTAAAGCTCCCGTATTCCGCAACCTTATGAAACGACCGTAGTTGATTTAGGTTTATCATATTTTTTTATACCACATATAATATTTATTAATTTGAA
>CAXGXL010000422.1:0-4150 GCA_964013555.1 uncultured bacterium | reverse complement strand
TCATGTCCATGGCATCGCAGTGCACCGTCGATTTCTCGGGTGGTCATGGGTTTACCAAAGTCGTGGCAAAGTACACCGAACATGAGGACCTCGTCTTCGAATGGCTCTCCCGTTCGCAATTGAGCGGCGGCGTCCAAGCTCATGAGAGTGTGCGTCCACACATCTCCTTCGGGGTGCCATTTGGGGTTTTGCTCAACCCCAATGAGGGCGCTAAGTTCCGGAAAGAAACGAATTTGATTGCTCTCTCGCAAGAATTGGAGGCCGAGAGAGGGTTTGACCCCTTTGAGAAGCAATTTCCGAAACTCTTGAAAGAGACGTTCGGCGGGGAGTTGTGAGAGGTCAAGTTTGGAACATAGCTCGATTAATTCCTTGGTTGGGGGCATTTCGAAGCGCGCGGCAAATTGCGCTACTCGCAGGCCGCGCAATGGATCCTCAGAGAAGCAGGTCGGATCGGTGGCCCGAAGTATCTTGTCGGCGAGGTCCTGTTGGCCCCCGTGTGGATCCAATATTTCATCTGTGAGTGGATCCCAGCCCATGCTGTTAATCGTAATGTCCCGGCGCCGGGATGCTTGTTCAAATGTCAAGGTAGGATCGACTTCGATAGTGAACCCCCTATGTCCGCTTCCGGTTTTGCTGTCTCGGCGGGGCAAAGAGAAGTCGATATCGTAGCCCTTAACTCTCAATACACCGAAGGACTTACCTATAGTTTGGACTCGCCCCAATTTCTCTAAGATGAATTGAAGTTTTTCGAGTGTTAAATTGTATATTTCGAAGTCGTAGTCTTTAGAGTCAAGACCGAGCAAGCGATCTCGCACCACTCCCCCGACTACGATGGCGCGGCCGCCGCCTCTATTAATGAGCTTTGCGATTTCAAAGATCGATTCCATTTTGCTTGAACTTAACGTGTTCCACTGCTTGTTTCAACGTAAGCTATTTCGGGGCTCAGCAAAGCATCGCATGTTGGAATTGCTAGCTCGCCCTAGGGGGCGGGGCAGAACGTTAAGTGAAGATGGTACGCTCGGTTACCTTATCGATTGTGCGTAAAAAATTCCTTGTTTTAGTAGCTGAACAGATGTATAGCTTCTCATGTCTCTAGAGCAGCCCCACACCCCTTCTTTTCGCCGCAGCCAGCGACTTCCGTGGAGTCGGGCTGTGGGATTGGATTCTGTCTTAACAAAATGGCGCACGAATTCCAAAGTGTATAGGCAAATAGTTTTCGATTCGATTCAGCCCCCACAACGGGCTCGTTATGCACCGACGCCGGAAGGTTTGCACCCGGGGGTGCTCGCTGCTCTGAAGAAGCGTGGGGTTGAGTCACTTTATTCCCATCAGGTGGAGGCTCATGACTTGGTTTCCGAGTCGAAAAATGTAGTGGTCGCAACGCCTACTGCTTCAGGCAAGAGCCTTTGTTATAATTTGCCGATTCTCAATGAGATGGCGAAGAATCAGGATGCGCGGGCGCTTTATCTTTTTCCCACCAAAGCTCTTGCGCGGGATCAAGAGCAAGCGCTGCGTTCGTTGATGAGCGATGTAGGGCTTGCGCATGGGGCGGTTACCTACGATGGCGATACGCCCGCCGATGCAAGGCGGGCAGCTCGTGAGCGTGGTGGGGTTCTTTTGACTAATCCCGATATGCTACATACTGGGATTTTGCCGCACCATGCATCGTGGGCCCGGCTTTTTTCTAATCTAAAATACGTGGTGATTGATGAACTACACACTTATCGGGGCGTGTTCGGATCGCATCTTGCTAATGTCATTCGCCGACTAAAGCGGATTGCTCTATTTCATAAGAGCAGTCCTACTTTTATTTTCGCGTCAGCAACCATTGGAAACCCGGCAGAACACGCCGAGCGAATGATTGGCGACTCGGTTCATTTAGTGGATTCCAGTGGGTCACCTAGTGGAAAAAAACATGTCTTTTTGTACAATCCGCCGGTAGTTAATGAGGAACTTGGGATTCGCCAAAGCTGCATCAAGGTTGCGGTTCGGCTTGCTTCGGAGCTGGCCGAAGCGGGGGTTTCAACGATTGTTTTTGGGCAAAGCCGAAATAATGTTGAAGTGATGTTGAAATACTTGCGAGAAAGTTTGGCCCGCGCCGGGATTTCTCAAGCAGCGATTCAGGGGTACCGGGGTGGGTACCTGCCAGAGAAACGGCGTGCCATTGAGGCCGGTTTAAGGAACAAGGAGATTTTGGTGGTGGTAGCCACCAACGCTCTGGAATTGGGAATTGATATAGGCGCGTTGGATGCTGTCGTCTGCGCCGGGTACCCGGGTTCGATAGCTTCGGTGTGGCAGCGCTTCGGCCGCGGTGGCCGGCGTGGGGCTGATAGTCTCGCGCTTCTCGTTACGAATAGTTCGCCTCTGAATCAATTCTTCGCGATGCAGCCTGAAATGTTGGTTCAAGGGGAGATCGAACAAGCTCGGATTGACCCGGATAATGTGGAGGTGCTGGTACAGCATCTCAAATGCGCGGCTTTTGAGCTTCCTTTTGAGTCGACGGAGCGGTTCGGTGACTTGCCTTCCGAAGCGGTTCAAGACGCTCTCGAATTTTTGGTGGAGCACCGTGTGGTTCATCCTGTGGGCGAGGTTGATGGTACAACGACGTATCATTGGTCGACTGATTCCTACCCTGCTAACCATGTTTCGCTTCGAAACGTAGGTTGGGACAATTTTGTGGTTGTTGATCTTGAAAATGACAAGACCATAGCGGAAATGGATTGGCGTTCTACTCATACTATGTTGCACGAGCAGGCTATCTACCAACATTCGGGGGAACAATATCAAGTTGAGTCACTTGATTTTGAGAACCATAAAGCCTTTGTTCGTAAGGTTACGCCGGATTACTACACTGATGCGATGACCCATGTGAAGGTGGCAATCATCGATAAAGAAGAACAGGCCAGCACGGATTTGGGTGGTGAGTATTCTTTTGTGTCTGGTATTGGTGAAATCAGCGTGGCGGAAAAAGTGGTAGGGTATAAAAAGATAAAATACCACACGCACGAAAATGTAGGTTACGGTGAGGTGCGTTTGCCTGAGATGCAAATGCACACCTCGTCCTTTTGGGTGACGGTCCCAATAGAATTGGTGGATTCTCAGGATGTCCCTCGGGCCGCGGTGCTAGATGCGTTGAGAGGTGTAAGTCATGCCATGAAGACGGTGGCGGTGGTGGGGTTAATGATTGATCCACGTGACCTTGGGCGCACTGTGGGAGATGAAAATGGCCGGAGTTCGGCGACGGAAAAGACTCCCGGTGGGCGCTTAGCAAAGTTTGATTCAACCATTTTTTTATACGACAGTGCCCCGGGGGGAGTTGGTTTGGCGACGCGTTTGTACGAGGACAGGGAAGCATTGCTGAAGGGAACGCTGAGTCTCATTGAGAGGTGCCCATGCGACGAGGGTTGTCCTGCATGTATAGGGCCGGTGGTCGGTGCTGATGGATCAGACGCTCAGTTTCTAGAGGCGATGGAATTAGGCTCCGTGGATACCGCGGTAGGAAACCGGAAAGGCCTCGTGATTAAGGTCCTCCGTGAACTTGGGGTGGTTGCCTTTGAATAAGCGCGCGATGAAGTTGAGGGCCGGGTTATCCCGCTTGCAAACCGAGGACTTGGGGGCGCGGGTGCCCTCCTTATCGGTGGGGCCTGAGGCTCAATCCGTTCAAGGGGGGAGCGATTGTTCCAGAGAGTTGGATTCTTTGCGAGCCAGAATGTCGCAAATGCGAAGAAGCCGTAGTCGTAAAAAAAAGAAGGGAGGGGCGACGGGTTTAACTGATGCGGGCATGTCGCAGGATTCTAAGCGGTACAATGTGCCAGGGGAAGTTGTACAAACAAAATGGGGTGACCTCCAGAGGGTCGTGTGGAATTTTTGTAACGATGATAGACACGGCGAGTTTCCTATTGGCGGCGCTTTGGCCGTGGGAGGCGAAGGTGCTGCGCACTTAGCGACCGACGAAGCATTGGGTGAGTTTGATCCAAGAAGTGCGCTCTTTATCGATACAGAAACCACCGGTTTGGCTGGCGGTTCGGGGACTATCCCTTTTCTTATAGGGATAGGTTTCTACACCGAAGAGGGCTTCAGAGTGGAGCAGCTGATCTTAACTCAGTTGGGAGAAGAGAAGCCGCTCCTTCAGTACCTTGGTCAGAAAATT
>CAXGXL010000421.1:0-4153 GCA_964013555.1 uncultured bacterium | reverse complement strand
GGAGATAATAGCCGGATTTTGTTTGTCGTTGGATCTATCAACCGCCTCGGCGATGGCCAGTGGCCAGTTTGCAGCTGCCCACGATCGACTCGGTCGCAACCGCCCTATCAATTGGTTCACCTTAAATGATTTGACGGGCGAATTTTTCGAGCGGGGGTTTCGGCGGGTACTCGATGACTCCTCTTTGGCCGTCACCAAGGTGGAAAATACCGAAATCGAAGTGGGCAGTAGCATCATAACAGAATTGACTTCACGGAAGATGGAGAAAGTTATGGGGCTGGTGCCTCGCCGAATCCACTACAAAGACGCCGAGGGCCGGGAGGGTTCTGCGGATGTTGTGGTCAAAATTAAACCGACGGATACCGAAGTGATTCACGTCGCTAATACGGTTGCCCAAATGTGTGGGGGGAGACTCGCGAGCGCGCACGATAAGAACAAGCATCGCATCGGCCTTAAAGACTGTCATCTTCGTGAGCTGGGGATTTACAAACAAACGGACCCTCGGTTTAAGAAGTACATTCCAGTTATCTACGATTGTTATGCAGATCCGGAGCGTGAAGCCTACGCGGTGGTGATGGAAGATTTAAGCAACCTTGAATTACTCAATACAGCCAACGATATCAGCGATTGGACGGACGCTCATATTCGTGCCGCTATTAGAGGCATTGCAGAGATTCATGGCCTAACTTTTGGCAAAGAGGAGATGATGCGGATGATGCCTTGGATGGGGCACATCATGACCACTGAGGATATGGTTGAGATGACTCCACTTTGGCGTGCTCTGGTTTCCCATGCAGGGGAGGAATTTCCCGAGTGGTTTCAATTCGAAGATGTAGATGCTTGTCGCAGGATTATTACGCGAATGGCTGGTTGGTACAAAGAGCTTGAGTCTATGCCTCGTTGTTTAGTGCACAATGATTTCAACCCGCGGAATATTGCCTTTAGACGAGAGGGAGATGAATTGACGCTTTGTGCCTACGATTGGGAGCTTGCCACGATTAATATTCCCCAACGTGACTTGGTAGAGTTTTTGGCCTTTACTCTCGACGATTCGGTTACCGCAGAAGAAATTGATACCTATATAGAGTACCACCGAATCTGTTTGGAGGAATCCTCCGGTGAATCTCTTGACCCCGTGCAGTGGAAACGAGGCTATGTTCTGGCATTGCATGAATTTACCATTAATCGAGTTTGCATGTATTTGATGGCCCATACCTTTCGTAATTATAAGTTTTTAGAACGGGTGGTTAGAATGGTTCGAAAAATGGCTGATTATGTTCGTGAGGAGGCCCGGCGAGACAAGTCCTAAGTGTACCTGACTAAGAGTACACCCAGTGGCAGAGCGTAGAGGGATTGAGTCCTCGAGTGCTTTGATTCTTTTATGTGATCTTCTTTTTTGGGGGATCGTTGTCTTCTACGTTTTTCCTGTCCTGGCGGGAGTCTAGTCTCTCAACGGTTCCCGTTTCTCCATTCATGCGAACCTTTTCACCATCGCCGAGGATGTCGGTTAGCCCGGCAACACCCACAACCGCTGGAATACCCAGCTCACGGGCTACCACGGCCGAATGGGAGAGGGTGCTGCCCCGTTCTACCAAAATGCCGCTGGTGGTTGGGAAGAGGGGGGCCCAGCCTGGATCGGTCCTGACCGTAACGAGGATTTTTCCGTTAACGGACAATTCATCTTTCGGAGAAAAAATGACTCGAACATCGGATTCGACGATGCCGGGATAACATCCAGTCCCTTTTAGGATGTCCGCATTGGGATCAACGACAAGGTCACTTTTGTATTGAAATTTGTTGCCGTGATACACGGGGCCGCGGGTTTCAAAATGATGAGGGGGCTCGTTGTTCTCGTAGGCTTCGAATTCTCTTTTACGGACTGCCGCAATACCTCTGAGGTCTGTGTTGACGCAGCGGCCTTCGTGGTAGGCTTCAAGTTCTTCCACAGTGAGATAGAAGATATCTCGAGGGGCGTCGAGTTTACCCGCCTCTACTAGACACCTGCCTACATTGCGATAAGCATCCCGGGCGAGGCCAAAGGCTCGGGTTCGCGATAGGCGCATATTCTCTCGATTCTTGACTGCATTGCGTGCCGCACCAATAGTTCGTTTCATGCGCCAACGTGCAATCGGTCCGAGTTTAGCAAAAACTTCCGTTTCTGCCTTATGGCGCAGTTCTTTCTCGTTGGCCGCGAGTTGGTCCGGATCGAGGTCAGGGCGGTCTAAGAAGTTGCGAATAACTTCAATTACAAAGCTCGGATCTTCGCGTAAAGAGACTGTCTCTAATTTTAGCTCTCCCATGGTTCTGTCGCCGTAGCGCTCGACGTAGTCAGCAATCTTTGCACCGAAATGCGGAAATTTTGTGTTCAATTTGGCAATACATTCAAGTGGAGTGCCTTCTCGACAGGCTTGGCTTAGGTCTTTATGTCCGCGAGCCTCCTTGGCCATTCTCATTAAGAAACGGGTTGGTTCGGTTGATTCAATGCCGTCTTCGCCAGAAATTAAGCTGTTTTGAATAGCGGTAGGCTCGTCGTAGCCGGCCTTCTCCAGCATTCGGGTTAGGTTACCGTTCGTTTGCATTACATAGAAATCGTTGATGATGGGTGTATGCCAATGGGCAAGGCAACGGTTCTTAAGCATCTCCATCAAATCTAGAAGTTGGGAGAATGTAGCTTTATCGAACGAACTACGGTCCATGTCGTGGTAGAATGTTTCAAAATGAGCTAAGAAAGATGGGACGCTTTTAGGGAGATCTCGATAGCCCTTCTTCAACTTCCAGAGAGCGCGAAAAATTCTTGGCAAACGTGCTAATTTTTCTCTTAAACTCAAGACTTCATCTTCCACAAAATCAACGGGATCCGTAAGCCCCATCATTTTTTCCATGTCGGATTTATTGGTACCAAACCCAGGTAGGGCGACGAGTAGATAGCGGTACCAATTGTTGATGTTGTAGTAGATTCGGCCGTTGACGATGCCGAGCATATTTCTCAAATTGGGCTCGAATTGTTCAATCACAGATTTGGGCAATCCGAATATTTCGAGTACCTGTTTGTACACTAACGTGTACCCGCGGTTAGCAAAGGTGAAGGTCAATGGAGTGGTTACGCCACAGTAGCTTTCTTGAATATTGCTATTGTCCCAAACTACCAGAGGACCATCTTGGTTCTCTGGTACTGGTAGACTGGTAATGGGCCGGGATTGAACGAAATAAAGCTCGTTCTTTTCGATGGTCCATTCAATATCTTGGGGTGAGCCGAAATACTCGGCCACTCTGACTCCCTCGCTGCAGATCTTATTGACCAAGGGCTCATCCAAGCACCGAATATTTCGTTGTGAGGCATCGACTTCTACTTCAACGGTGCCCGGTTCACCGTTGGGAGTTCGTATGACTTTGACGTCCTTGTCTACAATTCGAGAGCTGAGTTCTTTGCCGCTGTGCTCCCACACAAATTCGTCTGTATTGCAGAGCCCAGATACGATGCCCTCTCCCTGGCCCCAGGCAGCGGTGAGAAGTGCTTGTTTTCGGATGCCGTTCGTGGGGTTAGCGGTAAAGAGGACCCCCGATACATCACCGTCAATCATTCGCTGTACCACGACGCCGACGCGCATATTGTCTAGGGGAATTCCGCCCCGTAGATGGTAAGCAATGGAGCGTTCGCCAAATGCTGATGCCCAACAAGCGCGCAGGGAGACACTCACGTCCTCGGGTGTCTTTTGAAAGAGAAAGGAGTCGAGTTGTCCAGCAAAGGAGTGCTCAGCGCTGTCTTCTCCGACCATGGAGCTTCGAATGGCGAGGCATTCGCTCCCCAGAGACCGAGTAGCCTGATTGATTTTGATGAGTAGCTCGGTGTCCAGAGGTGCTCTTTTGATGGCTCTTTGAATCTTGTGGGCATGTTCACCGATAATGCGCAAGGAAGTTGGATCTGAAGTGTCGAGTGTCCGAACCACAGCCAAACTTTCCTGAATGAGCTTGTCAATCTTGTTCGCTTTCAAGTGGTAACTAAAGGCTTCGGTAGCTATGGCAAACCAGGGAGGGACCGGTGCTTTGGCATCGGATAGTCGAGCTAAGCCCATGGCTTTGCCCCCAATGCGCTCCTCACCAGCGGCAAAAGCATTTGCGGCTTGAATTATAGCCATGTGAGGCCTCGTTCTAG
>CAXGXL010000420.1:0-4154 GCA_964013555.1 uncultured bacterium | reverse complement strand
TACGAAGAAGTCAACCTTATTGTGAGGGGAGGAAACTACGGTTGGAATGTTCGGGAAGGAGCTCACTGTTATGGAGCTGCCCAGTGTGATGCGAGCGGCTTAACGGACCCGATTGCTGAGTACGATGCTAGTTTGGGGCAGTCTATTACCGGTGGCTTTGTGTATGCGGGCTCTTCTATTTCGGCGCTCCGGGGCGCTTATCTTTACGGAGACTACGGCACTGGCAATGTATGGAGTTTGCTGCCAAACTCCAGCGGTGGTTACGATTCATCTAGAATATTGAGCAATACCGGGCATCGAATTTCCAGTTTCGCGCAGGACCATGAGAAGGAACTCTACGTGCTATCGTTCACGACCGGGAAGCTATACAAATTGAGAGCGGCGAGTACGGTAGACGAGTCGACTTTTCCAAGTCGTTTGTCTTTGACTGGTTGTGCTCATCCACAAAACCCCAGGCAAGGGGCGCCCGGAATGATTCAATACGATGTTAGTGTTCCGTTTTGGTCCGATGGAGCACAGAAGTATCGCTGGATGGGGATTCCTGATGGAACTAGTGTAAGTGTAGATTCATCTGGGGATTTCCTTTTTCCCAGTGGAACCGTGCTACGAAAAGATTTTTATGTGGAAGATACAGTCGTTGAGACTCGATTGATGATGCACCATGCGGACGGCGATTGGGCAGGTTACACATATCGCTGGCGGTCCGACGGCAGTGACGCCGATTGGCTTCGCGATGGAGCGAGTGTAAATGTAGCCCAGAGCGTTTGGCATATTCCCTCGGAGGGAACTTGTTTGCAGTGCCATACAAGCGCATCGCGGCGTTCGCTGAGTGCTGAAGTTCTTCAGTTAAATATATCCTTCGTTTATCCAGGCTATTTGAGAGCCAATCAACTCAAGACCTTGTCCAAGATAGGGGTGTTGCAAGGTTTGGGTGAGGTGGACGAGACTCTAAGTTTATCGATAGATTTTGGGGTTCCTCTTGAAAAGAGAGTGCGTTCGTACCTGCATGTGAATTGCTCGAATTGTCATCAGCCGGGCAGTACCGGCGGCGGCGCAATGGATTTTCGGTTTGATTCGGGGGGTATGAATGTTTGTGGTATTGTTCCGGCGCACGGCGACTTGGACATTGTTGGGGCACAATTGGTGTACCCCGGTGAGCCAGGAAAATCCATTCTTCTTGAGCGGCTCAAAAGGCTCGACGACAAGAGAATGCCTCCGATTTCCACATCACGAGTCGACCAGGACGCGGTCGACTTTATTCAAGAGTGGGTTAGCACTTTAAGCGCCTGTCCGTAGGGAAGCAATGGAAGAACTAAGAGTCCATCAACTACGCATTTTAAAAAGTGATTTGGAATTGTTGCACCGGGAACTACAGGATTTGCTTAAGTCATCTCTTGAATCGACCAAACCCGTTGAACTTGACCAGCCTATTGGCCGTCTTTCACGCATGGATGCGATAGCACAACAGAAGATGGCTCAAGCCAATCGGCTCAATCACCGTTTGCGCTTTGATTTAGTCAAAGCAGCCTTAGCGTCTTTTGATAGGCAGGAGTACGGTTTTTGTCGCAAGTGTGAAGAGCCTATTGGTTACGGTCGACTCAAGGCGAAACCGGAGACCCCGTTTTGCTTGGAGTGTCAAGGAGCTCGTGAAGAACGCTAGGAGCGAGCTTCGATTAGCCCGATGCCCTTGTTTGTTCTATTAACCGGTTCAATTAGCACCGAACATGTGGCTCGTGAAAAAGAGCTTCTATCGCTGAATCTTTGTCGCAATGGATAGGGTGGCGGGTCTTGGTGTGTAGCATCTTTTGCAGTCAACCGGCGCGACTTCTGGGGAAGAGTTCCTCAGAGATATTAAGTGCTGACTGGCTCATTGATATTCTCTGGTTTGAGTGCCCATTGGAGCGTGTGAAGAAGTAGGGTTTCGGTAGTTTTTGAACCGGATATCCTCCAAGTTTTTTGAATTATTCATGTTTTTTGTGGTCAATTCCACTATCTCCAGGGAGACTTTAGGTTCATACTTGAGTAGGGCCCAGTGGTCTTGGATAAATGCATTTTCAGGTAAGTAGGGCTTGGCAAGTGAGTCGAAAAAACTTAGTTTGTCGCCCGTTGGAGAGGTGGGATCGTGGTGATGGCGCGGAAAATGCCCTGATACCTTGTGTGATGTATTTATTGTATCTGTATCACATTGGGGTCTTTGGGTTTGTGTGGGGTTTGCGGTCAAAGTGTGAACGAAAGAGTCATCGGGGAAGTTGATGTTGTTACGAGCTTGGATAATTGGGGTTTTCTTGTTTTCATGTCTAGCATGCACACAAGATACAGGTGAACCTGGGAGTGTGATTATTCACCGTCTCAATCGGGCGGAATACAATAACACCGTACGAGATTTGATTGGGACGAGCTTGAAACCGGCGGACGATTTTCCCGCTGATGACCATGGTTATGGATTCGATAATATCTCTGATATTCAAGCTACTTCCCCATTGCAGGTAGAACTCTACCATCGGGCTGCGGTTATTTTAGCGGACGATTTGCTACAGCTTCCCCGCTCAATAAGTTTTCAGGCCGAGGAATTGGATGGTCAAGCCGGCTCGAAGTATCGGGACTATGGTTGGAGCCTCTGGGATGACGGAGTTCTGGGAGGGGCGTTTGAACTCAATGAGCCGGGTAAGTTTAAATTGGTTCTTCGGGCATTCGGTATCCAAGAGGGACCCGACCAGCCGAAGCTAGTGGTATTGGTAAATGGTGTTCGGGTTCAAGTCGTCGTTGTTTCGGCCACCGCGGAGAAGCCGGGACTATACGAGGTTCCCGTCGCGTTAGAGCCGGGAACTGTTACCCTAGGGTTTCAATTGGAAAATCCTTATTACTCTGACTCCAGCCAGGCTATGCAAAAGGTTGTTCTGGACTGGCTGAAGGTGGTGGGCCCCTTGGACGGATTGACTCCAACTGAAGCGAAAAAGTCCATTGTCAATTGTTCACTGACGTACGAGAGCTACCGAGACTGTGCGAAATCGATCATTACAAATTTGGCAACCAGAGCCTTTCGCCGGCCCAGCACTGAGGATGAAATTTCACGACTTCTGAACTTAGTTGATTCAAGTATTGCTGAAGGAGATACCCCTGAAGTAGGGCTTTCGTTAGCGATTCAGGCTATTTTACTTTCTCCCAATTTTCTTTTTCGAGTCGAGCTTGATCCAGACCCTGACTCGAAAAGCCGACACTTTTTGTCTGACTATGAATTAGCGACTCGCTTGTCGTATTTCCTGTGGAGCTCCATGCCCGATGACGAACTTTTTTCTTTAGCTTCGCAAGGTCGTTTGCAAAACACATCTACGTTGCATGCCCAAGTTGATCGGATGTTGGTGGCGGAAAAGGCTCAGGCGCTTACTGACAATTTTTCGGGGCAGTGGCTTTATTCACGAGCGGTTCTCAGTGCTGAGCCCGAGCCCAATATGTATCCAGAATTTGACGACGCCTTGGCCCAGGATATGAAAAAGGAGTCCGACCTATTTTTTGAAGAATTTGTTGCATCGAATCGCCCCGTAGAACAGTTGCTTGTTCCTGGATTTACTTATCTGAATGAGCGGCTGGCTAAGCACTATGATATTGAAGGGGTGAAGGGGCCTGAGTTTCGAAGGGTTTCGACAGAGGGGACGCCACGGGGGGGCTTATTGGCATTAGGAGCAGTCCATACGGTAACTTCCTACCAAACCCGTACGTCTCCCGTATTGCGGGGCAAATGGGTATTGTCTCAGCTTTTATGCGATGAACCTCCCCCACCTCCTCCTGGAGTTGAGGCACTTGAAGATCAGCAGGAACTCACCGGAACTTTGCGCGAGCGACTGTTGCAGCATCAAAATAGCGGTGCTTGTTCATCTTGTCACATGATGATGGATCCCATTGGCTTTGCAATGGAGCCTTTTAATGCCATTGGGAAGTGGCGTACGGAAGACGGCGGTGTGCCCATTGATGCGACCGGTGACTTTCCCGATGGGACAACTTTTGACGGGCCGCTCGAATTGGCACAAGTCTTAAGTCAACATGAATCGTTATTGCCCTGTATTACGGAGCAGCTCATGATTTACGGATTGGGGAGAGGTCCGATAGACTCCGATGCATTTTGGCATGAGAGAATCCATAAAAAGGCCGAAGAGAGT
>CAXGXL010000419.1:0-4157 GCA_964013555.1 uncultured bacterium | reverse complement strand
GCAAAAAATAATGTTGCCGCCGCGCAATCTCTTTACGAAACTACTTTATGGACGTACCCAGTGGTCACGTCACCACTCTTGCTGGTTTCCCAATTCGCGTGGGTTACTTTCCAAACCGGAGACACCCAGCGTGCCCTGAAGATTGCTCAAGAATTTCACAAAAGAAACCCCACCTTTGTCCCCATGGTTGAAGTTCTCATCAAGATGGCACAAAGCTCGAGAGATCCTGAAAAAATCGCCCAATGGTATACGGTCATCGACACCATCGAGCCCTTTAACAAAAGTCACTCCATCGAATTGGCCAAAGCACTATTGAGCCTAAATAAGCCAGAAAAAGCCCGCAGTGTCTTGGCCAGCCTCTTAAGTGAGAAGCCCCAACATCGAGATGCTCAAATCACCAAGCTGCTGGCACGAACCTGGCTGGGAGATGATGATGCCAAAGGTAGGTCTCTGCTTTTCGAGTCTATTCGGTATCAACCACAAGCAGCTACCTACGCTCTTCTAGCTGAATTGGAAGTTCGCCGTCAAAATAGAAATAATGCCATCGATGCCTATCGTGAAGCATTAAAGCTAGCCCCAAACCAACTATCTACGAGATTTGCTCTAATTGAGGAGCTCCTCGCTGACGGGCTCTTAGAGGAGGCCATCGCTGAACTAAATCTTATCGTTCGACAAAAGCCCGACCTCGCCCGCGCCAATGTACTCTTAGGCGATACCTACCGTGAATTGGGCAAACCCAAAGAAGCCGTAGAACGCTATTACCGCGCTTTGCGATCCTCTAAACCCAACGAAGAACTTTTGTTGAAAACGGCCCGATTAGAGCTTTACGAATTGGACCAAATCAAGCATGCAGTGGAAAACTTTGAGCGAGTTCTCCAAATCAATCCCAAGAATGCGGAGGCTCACTATCGGTTAGGGTTTGCCTTAAAGGACCTCGACCAACCAAAAAGAGCAAAGGCTGAGTTTGAAACCTATCTGAAATTAACTCCCGATGGCGAATTTGCCAACGAGGTTCAGATGGAATTACGCAACCTAAAGGATTAACCCCACTTCTCTTGGAAGTGGACCCAGTGGGATTGTTTCCCGAAAGAAGTGTTTTTACATTATGTTGGATCATCGTATCTTTTTGTCCGACCGAGATGCCGTCTTGGATAAACTACAAACTCGTGGGGTCGAAAAAGACCTAGTAGAACAGCTGAGCAAACTCGTAGATTCTCGACGCATATCAATCCAAAAGGTAGAGAAGCTTCGACATGAATTGAACGAAGCATCAGCTAAAGTGCAAGCGAAAGCTCGATCTGGAGATCAACAAGCCGTTGAAGAAGCTCGAGGAGAGCTCAAAGCCCTCAAAGCCGAAATCAAGGTATGCGAGGAAGAGCAAAATACAATCCAACAAGCAATGGAAGCTTTACTTCTTCGATGCCCAAACCTGCCCCACGAATCGACTCCTATTGGCAAAGACGAAACCGAAAACCGCCAAATCCGAGTAGTTGGTGACAAACCGAGCTTTGACTTCGAGCCCAAGGCTCATTGGGATATTGGTGAAAGTCTAGGAATTTTAGATTTTGAACGCGCCTCGAAAATTAGCGGCTCTCGCTTTGTGGTCTATAGAGGAGCCGGTGCTAGATTAGAACGCGCCCTGAGCAATTTCATGCTCGATTTGGCAATAGAAAGCGGCTACACAGAAATAGCTCCACCGCTCTTGGTGCGCCCCGAATCCATGCTAGCGGCCGCCCAATATCCGAAATTTAAGGGTGACAGCTACGAAACCCTGGACAGTGAGTACGCGCTTATTCCAACGAGTGAAGTCCCCTTAGCAAATTTACATCGAGATGAGATTATTGCCCAAGAAGACCTACCGCTGCGCTATACCGCATTCACACCCTGTTTTCGCCGAGAAGCTGGAGCGGCGGGCCGAGATACCCGAGGACTTATTCGCCAACACCAATTCAACAAAGTGGAATTGGTGGCCTACACACACCCCGACCAAAGCTACGACGAACTAGAACGACTAACGAACAATGCTGAAGAAGTTCTCAAAAGATTGGGACTGCACTATCGGGTCGTTTCACTTTGTACGGGAGATCTTGGATTTGGTGCCTCTAAAACCTACGACCTCGAGGTATGGCTTCCTGCACAGAATCAATTCCGAGAAATATCCAGCTGTTCCAATTGCGAGGACTTTCAAGCTCGCCGGGGTAAAATGCGATTTCGCCCTGCAACGGCCGAAAAGAAAAAAAACAAGCCGCAATTGCTGCACACCCTCAACGGCTCAGGTCTAGCGGTGGGTCGAACTGCCGTAGCCGTCTTAGAAAACTATCAACAAAAAGATGGTTCTGTACGAATCCCCGAAGCTCTCATCCCTTATTTTGGCGGTGAATTAATCGAACCCAACCATTAATATACCCGCAACGATTGAACAAACCACTGCCCTAGTGTTGTAAATTGCTAACCGCGAGCTGGCCGCAAGCCGCTGCATCTTGATGGCCCCGAGCTCGACGGATCATGCTAAAATACCCTCGCTCTCGTAAAATGTCCCGAAATGCCTCAACCCTTTCGTCAGAGCTTGGGAACATTCCCTCTCGTCCCTCATTGACGGGAAGCAGATTAACCCGGACCAAAGGAGGAAAGGGTGCTAGAAAGTCAGCTAAAGCGTGAGCATGCTCGCTCCCATCATTGAAGCCATCAATCAGTGTCATCTCAACAAAGAGTGAATCTCGATGGGCATGCATCACCTCCAAAAAGGCCTCCCGCAAATCTTCCATAGAGTGTTTCGAGGTAGGAACCACTTTCTTACGGAGTTCGTTGTCGACAGCATGAACGGACCAGGCAACCCGGACCGGCAGATCCTTGAGACGACGGATCGAGCTAGGGGATGAACCCACAGTAGAAAGTGTAATGTAGCGTGGAGCAAAGCCCATAGCTCGCGGATCAACCAATACCTCAATTGCTTTTTTTACATGAGAAAAATTGTCGAGTGGCTCTCCCATGCCCATAAAAACAATATTTCGAAGAGTTGGCATGTCATGCTCAAGCACCTCCATTCGCGCGAAATGAACTTGGGCTACAATTTCAGCAGACTTTAAATTTCGAACGGCTCCCATGGTCGCAGTAACACAAAACTCACACCCACGAGCGCATCCTACCTGACTTGACACACAAACCGTACTTCTTTCGGGGCCCGGAATAATAACCGTCTCTACTTCCAAACCGTCCGTCATTTTCAATAAAATCTTCCGCGTTCCACAACGAGCGACGGTCCGCTTAACAATCTTCATCGGAGTAGGACAACAAACCTCCGCAAGCCGCTTTAATGCCCGAGGTCCCAATAAGCCTTTTTCAAAAGGCGATTTTCCTGCTCTCATCAGACGCCACGGCTCCACGCCTCGATTGGGTCCCCCCAGCATGCGCCCTAAATCGGCCGGCAAAATGTCCAATAGCTCAGGCTTAGCTGCAGGTTGAGATATGAGATTGAGCATAATAATGGCAAAAGGCTTACCAGTCCCACCCGCCAACTGGCAAGCCAATAGATTGGGCCTTGCTCAAGAAAAGCGCGCGGAGGGCTATCAGCTTGACGTCCTTTCCATAGCCCTTAACATCGATTCATCGATGCCCCGTGGTCACCCTAACACACGAATCAGAGCCCATGGTTGGGCCCCAACACACACAACACATTCGGTGGCCCAATCCCTGGCCCAATAAATAATCCCCGGTTAACTCCTCAAGGCCCCCTTCACGCCCCTATTACCCTTGTTTTTTCCATAACTTAATAAAAGAGTGACCCTTCAATTTTCCAGAAGCGCCTGGGAAACTTGAGATAAGAAGAAGCAATAGATTGCCGCGGTATTCCGCTTCAATCAAAGAGAGCATCCACGAGCAAAATCCGATTGCCAAAAAGCAAATCCCCAGATAGTAGATCTCTACATCCAACGCCCGCCCTCATAAAATAAAGCATACGGTGCCATCATGAGAAAGCTCCTTATTTTCATCACTCTACTCACGTTTACCCATTGCAACGATCCGGCACCGACAACGAGCCCGTCGGAGACTCCCACAACACCCACTACGAATTCAGAAACTGAAGATTCCCCTAGTACCGATGTGGACGACACAGCCCCGACCTCCACTGAGAGTGACACCGAAAACCAACAACCGGA
>CAXGXL010000418.1:0-4161 GCA_964013555.1 uncultured bacterium | reverse complement strand
TAAGTAGGTGGATTCCCCTTTTTTTACAGATGCTTAGAGTCGTCACCTTTTTCTGCGGCGCAGCTGGTAGCTTGCATCCATAAAGCTGCAAGGCTTGTTTCATCTATAAACATACGATAGCGATTATAGGGTTGGAGTAGCACTGCAGTTTTGATGGGGGAAATTGTTTCTCTGAGGATCTTATGGGGACCATCAAGTTAGAAGACTTGCTCGAGGAAACGCCATCCTTAAAGTCCGGGGGGGATCTACGGGACTATGAATTGGATTCCGTTGATGGATTTATATTGTCGAGAATCGATGGTCATACTCAAGCTGCGATGCTCGCAGAGATGGTAGGGCTATCGCGTTTCGATCTTGCTCATCGTCTGTTGCGGCTTGCTTCGTTGGGGTTGGTTGATTGGGGTTCTTCTGGGGGTGGTCATTTAAGTTCAGCAAAGTTGGTATCCTCCGACAACACAGCTGGTTGGGCCGAATCAATAGAAGAAGGTGCTTCGAAGGTTTCGTTATCAGACGCTGATGGTTCCTTGGGTGTGCAGAAAAGTCCCCCTGAGTTGGAAGAGCAGTGCGATCTATCTCTGGAGGAAAAACGCCGTATTTTGATTGCATTTCAAAACCTACAAAGCCTGACTTATTGGGAAATATTGGGTGTGGATGGGGAATCTTCTTCAGCCGAAATAAAACAAGCTTATTTTCGAACGTCCAAGATTTTTCATCCTGATCGTTTTTTTGGCAAGGACATGGGCGCCTACCAGCAGCGGCTTCACAAGGTTTTTATGGCCGTGAAGAAAGCCTATGAAGTGTTAGGTAAGCCGGCAACTCGAGCCACTTACCGTTCCGAATGTCCACCACGGTTCAATATTCCCTCTAATCGATTGGTCCTGGCTACGCCACCCGAGGTTGATGCGGAAGAGGCGAGTGCTGAAGAGATAAAGTTCGAGCGTCGACTGGAAAAACGACGAAAACAAATTAGGGAACAACGCCGAAATTCTCGAACGAGTGGGGCCGCTCCTCTCGAGGAAGAGCCCAAAGAGCGGGCTAGACCTCATTTTGAGAAAGGCTTGCGTAACTTGCATGATGGCTTGTTAGAGAAAGCAGCTGAGTGCTTCAAAATGGCCAGTGTCTTGTCCCCTGGGGAATCGAAGTATCGATTGCTTTATGAGGATACGCTTTTACAGGCCAATACAAACCGGGCTAGGGTGCTTTTCTCAAAGGCTCAAGGCTTCGAACAGGCGGGTAACTTTATGAATGCTGGAAATAACTATGCCAAGGCGGCGGATTTAATGCCGGCAATGGCCAGTTATGCGATTCGAGCTGCTGAGACCTATTTAAAGGCCGGTAGAGTCAAGAGCGCGGTCGAATACGCAGAAAAAGGAGTGTCGATTTCACCGAACCGAACAGAAGCACGCTTAGTTGCAGCAGCAGCTCAGCAAGCTAACTCTGATGCTGTCAAAGCCCAGCAACATTTAAAGGTGGTCATGTCCTTGGACGCAAAAGACGACCGTGCTAAAGAATTAATGAAACAGCTCGAGAAAGCCCTCGAGAAATAAGCAAGGGTATATCTCACAATGGCGCTAGTACTTGGAATTGATTTAGGGACTACCAACACTTGTGCAGCGGTTGTTACCGATGGTGGCGCTCGGGTTGTTCAAACGAAAACGGGGCAAAACACCATGCCCTCGGTGGTGGCATTGACCAGCGCTTCTCGCGAACTGATTGGGAATTTGGCTAAGCGGCAGGCACTGACGAACCCGACCAATACGATTTACGGTGCCAAGCGATTGATTGGTAGGCGGTGGCAACACGCTGATGTTCAAAAGGCTTTAACCTATATCCCGTTTGAGTGTAACGAAGGTCCCAATGGTGACATACGGATTACTTGGGGGGAGCGTAAACTCTCTGTTCCCGAGGTTTCTGCAATGATTTTGGGCGAGATTAAGGCCGTTGCGGAGGACTTTCTAGGAGAGAGCATTGAGGGGGCGGTGATTACCGTTCCGGCTTACTTTAACGACAATCAGCGACAGGCAACAAAAGATGCGGGCCGGATCGCTGGTTTGGACGTGCTGCGGATTATCAATGAGCCTACCGCTGCGGCCTTAGCATTTGGTTTTCATAAGACCGGACTTGAGCAGAAGCTCATTGTTTATGATTTGGGTGGTGGTACCTTTGATGTTTCGATTCTCGAAATTGGTCAGAGTGTTTTTGAGGTTTTGTCTACAGCAGGAGATACATTCTTGGGTGGGGAGGATTTCGACGACCGAATTATTCAATGGCTGGCCAAGGACTTCGAGAAAGAACATGGTGTTGATTTATGTGGAGATCCAATGGCTTTACAGCGATTGAGAGATGCAGCTGAGAAGGCGAAGAGAGATCTCTCTGAGCTAGATACTACTTCCATTAGCCTCCCGTTTATTTTTTCTGCGCCCGATGGAAAGACCCTGCACTTACAAGCTGAACTCTCAAGAGACAACCTTGAATCGCTGGTGTCCGATTTGGTTGAGCGAACGCTGGATATTTGTAAGATAGCAATCAAACAAGCTGAAGTGGAGCTTGACGAGTTAGGTGCTGCGCTGCTCGTCGGTGGGATGACGCGAATGCCGATGGTGCAAAAAGCAGTAGAGAAACTCTTTAAAAGACCGCCTAGTAAGGGTGTGCATGCTGACGAAGCAGTTGGGTTGGGAGCGGCAATTCAGGGCCATCTCTTGACCAGTGGGGGGGCGGAAACACTGTTGCTGGATGTGACGCCTCACGATCTGGGTATTGGAGTAGCTGGCGGGTTGATGGACGTTATTATTCCGCGTGGAACAACGATTCCAACAAGTGCTCAAAAAACTTTTACGACAGCTAGAGATGGTCAGACGCAGGTTCGTATCGTGGTTTTCCAAGGGGTGGAAAACGAAGTAGGTTATAATGAATTGTTAGGCGAGTTTTTACTCGATGGCTTAAGAGATGCGCCCCGTGGCGAGGTTCAGGTCGAGGTTGATTTTGAAATTAGTTCCGATGGAATTGTTGGTGTTTCAGCTAGAGATGTTGAGACAGGATATCAACAAGCGATAACGGTAACTGCATCGAGTGGTTTAACTGAGGAAGAAATTCAAACGATACTGGAAAATTCCCGTGATTTAGTGGTGGCTTCTCGGGGGGCGGATTTCGAATTGTTGGTGAAACAGGTCCTTGTGCTTCAGAAAACCGTTCAAGATGGCATTGATGGGGTTCGAACAGTCCTTAGGGGTAATGCAGAGGGTGAACAAGCGATTCAAAGCGTGAATGAGGTGCTTGAACGTGCGGAGTCGGCATTGGTGAGTCGAGAAATTAATGAACTAAAAGAAATTCATGGAGCTCTCAAAAGATCTTCAGAATACCTGCAGGGTTTGATTAATCAATTCGATTAGAAGGCGGCCCGTATGACGAAAGATTTGTTACAAGAGGGCATGGAAAAATTTGCGTGTGGAGACTTGGTTGGTGCAACGCGTTTGTGGTTAGAGCTTGTCGAAAAGGAGCCTAACAATGAGCATGCTCGTTCGTATTTAGCGCGAATTCGCGAAGTAGCTCCTGAGCTAACTAAAGAGATCTCGCTGGATTTAGGTAAGGAAGCTCCCATTACAACGGTCTCAGGCGAGAGCTTTGTTTCTCCTAGAATAGCTGAGGATGAAGAAAATAGGTTAGAGGTTCTCAGTACCAAGCTAAATCACCTTATGGAACTAGATGATTTTTCTCATGCGTTTGAAGTTGCCAGTGAAATTGTTCGTTTCCGACCGGAGCATCGCTCGGCCGTGGATGCTATGGCTATTTGCCAAGAAAAGTTGGAGCTTATTTTTACTTCTAAGATTGGCTCCCAAGACGCTGTACCTAGGGTGCTAATTCCTGAGGATGAAATTCTCTGGCTCGATTTGGACCACAAGGCGGGGTTTGTTCTATCGCAGATTGACGGAAGGTCTTCATTCCGTGATATTTTACTGGTGACAGGAATGGACAAAATTGATTCACTGAGAATTCTCGCTCGTTTGGTCAAAGATAAGATTATCGGTTTCTAGGGCGAGGGTGCTCTTCTAGCGAAATTCCGGTTAGTGGCTAATTTCGAAGTACACTTGAAGCAAGATGTGGCGTTGTAAAATGGTAGGTTCTTTAAAATAATAAGCTTGTTAATTAGTCTGATTTGAAACA
>CAXGXL010000417.1:0-4199 GCA_964013555.1 uncultured bacterium | reverse complement strand
GCAAAAATAGGTAGCCAAGAAATCTATTATTCAGAGCTACAACGAGCCCTCGACGATTTGCCGCCAGAATTATCGAAGCAATTTGGGCAGGCGAACGGTAAACCCGCCTTTCTAAAGAAATACGTTGCCGATGAACTGATGTGGCGAAAAGCCCAAAAGTTGCAATACGACCAAGATCCCGAAACCCAGCGGCAACTCTCCAGCCTCGTCAAACATATAGTCGTCGGAAAATTCGTAGAAAAAGAAGTCGCAGAAAAAATAGAGATGAACCCCGCGGACGTGAAAAATTTCTATGAAGCAAACAAGGAACGATTTAAAAAAGACAACAAACAGTTGTCCTTTCAAGAAGCCCAAGAGCAAGTCACGGCCTCTTACCGTATGATGAAGATGCAAGCCGCCTACGGTCAAATGATTGAAAACGAGCTTGCTGCTGGCGACGTATCGCTCTACACGGAAAACCTCCCGAAACAATAACCAGGCCCCAAAAGGAAAAACTCTATGGCTACGTCCCTGAGCGTTCATTATTGCACCTTCCTCGTTCTGATTTCCGTCGCGAGTATGGTGGGTTGTGAGCAAGAGCCCGTATCCACGGAGCAACCACCCCAAGCTCCGGTCGAAGCAAATGTTTCCATCGACAAAGCAGTCGCAACCACTGGCGATACACTGGTCTACTCCATCGACGTAAGTCACCGAGAGGAAATTGAAGTCCAAATCCCCGAGATAGGATCCCAAATCGCCGGCTTTAGAATCATCGACTTTGGCACCGACAAACCCTCTCAAGCCGGGAATAGAATACAACGACGAGCTTGGTACAAACTCCGAGGGGATCTTGTCGGTTCCTACATCCTTCCGAGCCTAAGCCTATCCTACGAATACAATGGGGAGAAGAAGACACTTTCAACTTCTGAACTCTTTGTGGAAATCGAATCCGTTCTTCCAAGCGATGGTTCTGCTACCGATATCCGCGGCCTCAAGCCCCTTAAGAAAGTAAAGCTACAACCACAATGGCCGCTCTATGTCGCACTAGCTTGCGGGTTGTTTTTCTTATTCCTCACTGGCTTGTGGCTATGGAGACGTTACAAAAGGCCAAAACAGGCACCACCCCCACCACCGCCCCACGAAATTGCGTTCGCAGCTCTAGCTCAATTACGCGAAACTAATTTTGAGGATCCCAAGGCCGTGCGCCACTATTTTTTCTCGCTGTCCTCGGTTCTGCGCACGTATATTGAAGGGCGCTTCGCGTTAAATGCTACGGACCTAACAACCGAAGAACTTATCCCTCTGCTTCGAAAGAATCCCGAGATCATCAAAGAAAGTCAACTGGCGCTGGAGTCCTTCTTGAACACCACCGACAACGTTAAATTTGCCGATCACAAGGCGTCTTTGGCAGAAATCGAAACCGCTTACGAGACCACTTTGAGCTTTGTGGAAACAACAGTTCCACAGCTGGAAGAAGAACCTGATTCCATGGAAAGTGCAGCATGACCCGACTTGTTTTCTCTGACTCATGGGCCTTTTGGGCACTCTTGCCCCTAGGGCTTTTGTGGGCCGGACTTTGGTTGAAACGTAACGGCTTCCTAAAGAACAAACCCAGTGGAACCGCGGCCCTGCGCTATTCTAGTATTTCCGCTCTTCAAAGTCTTCGCCCATCCAAAAGCCTTCGTGTTCGAAAGTTAGTCCAACTCTTGCGACTCGTTGCTGTAGCTCTCTTGATCCTCGCAGTGGCTCGACCTCAAGCAGGCAAGAAACGAACCAAAGTCAAAACGGACGGCATCGATATCATGCTCGCAGTCGATACGTCCGGCAGCATGAACGCCCTAGACCTCGACGCGGACCGATCTATTCAAGAACGGCGTAACCGATTGCAGGTCGCTCAAACGGTGGTCACGCAATTTGTGGAAAGGCGAGACAATGACCAAATTGGCTTGGTCGTTTTTGGCGCAGAAGCCTTTACCCAGTGCCCACTAACCCTCGATCACGGCATCGTCTCAACCTTCCTTTCTGATCTAGAAATAGGTATGGCCGGTGATGGCACGGCTATTGGGTCCGCTATTGGGACCGCCGTTAAGCGCCTTAGAAAAAGTGAAGCCAAATCCAAGGTAGTAATCCTTCTTACGGATGGCCGCAATAATCAAGGTACGCTCTCCCCTACCAAGGCCGCGGAAGTGGCCAAAACCTTCGACATCAAAATATACACCATTGCAGCCGGCACTCGTGGGCAAGCCCCCTTCTTGGTCAAAACCCTCTTTGGGGTGCAACCCCAATACCAGGACGTAGAGATCGATGAGGAAACCTTGCAGCAAATTGCCCAAATCACAGGCGGTGCCTATTTTCGCGCTGAGGACACTCAAGGACTCGAAGAAATATACGCCCAAATCGACGCTTTAGAAACTACTGAGATACAGGCCTCATCCTATCTAGAATACGATGAAAAATTTGAGTTATTTGTAGCACCTGCAATCTTGTTTATCCTCTTGGAAATCCTGCTCTTAGGCACACGGTTCAGAAAGATCCCCTAAGTGAAAATGATGGCACCAAACACAATGAAACTATCTTTATTGTTAGCCCTACTATGCTTCTCCACCGGCTGTGGCATCCAGTTGGGCAACCCGGAACTCCTTTGGTTTTTTTGGAGTATTCCCTTGTTGGCCCTCTTTTACGGGTATGTTTTTCGCCGGAAGAATCGGCTACTTGAGCAATTTGCCCACATTGAACTGCTCCAACGAATATCGCAATCGGTCAGTCCACAACGGCAAAAACTAAAGGCTACATTGATGGTGGTAGCCATTGGATTGGCTATTTTAAGCCTAGCGCAACCCAAATACGGTTTCCGTTGGGAGGAAGTTGAGCGCGAAGGAGTTGATATCGTTTTAGCGCTGGACGTTTCCGACAGCATGCTTGTTGAAGACGCAGAATCAGGCGGCAAACTCACCCGACTCGATCGAGCCAAACGCGAAATTACCGACCTCCTGAACTTGCTTGAAGGAGACCGGATTGGCCTGGTGGCGTTCGCTGGGCTGGCTTTCGTAGAGTGTCCTCTCACCCTGGATTACGCTGCAGCCGATTTGTTTTTGGGAGCCATGGACACGGACTTGATCCCTGTCAAAGGAACCGCCATCGGTGAGGCTATGCGAGTATCCCTGAAGGCTCTTGACGAAAGCCACGAAGACGCCCGAGCTATCATCCTCATTACAGATGGCGAAGACCACTCCGGGCAAGCCCTGGCCTATGCGGAAAAAGCTAAGGAGCAAGGAGTCAAAATCTTCACAATCGGAATCGGCCGAGATGAAGGGGCACCGATTCCTGACCCCAACGGTGGTTTCCGCAAAAACCGACGCGGCGAAATGATTTTATCGAAGTTGGACGAAACCACGCTTCAAAAAATTGCCCTTACCACCGGCGGCAAATATGTACGGTCCGTCACGGGGGACGTAGACCTGAACGAAATCTACCAAAAAGGCATCAAAGCCTCTCTGGAAGACCAAGAATTGGGCTCCCGGCGAAGACAACACTGGGAGCACCGATTTCAGTGGTTTTTGATCATTGCACTGGCTTTATTGATGCTAGAGCCCTTTATTTCAGAGCGGCAAAAGCCACTCCAATCCACAACTGCAGGAGAAGGTTCATCATGAGATATTTGCTACTATGTATGCTCTGGACCAGTTCCCTGGCGGCGCAAGGCCCCGCTCCGGGGCCAGTTGCCCCCAGCCCAAATCCGGCACAGGCACTGCCAGGCATTGAGGCAACACCGAAAGCCCCGGTTCGGCAATTTGACAACCCTTACGATGCCTACGAAGCGGGAGCGTATGACCAAGCTCTTCAGGGATTTTTGGACTACCAACTAGAAAAGCCAAACGACCCCGGGCTCCTCCTCAATATCGGCAATACTCACTATCAAATGCAGAACTTTGCGGAAGCAACCAAAGCGTTCCAGCAAGCCGCCACCCGCGGAAACAAACAAGAACGCAGTGAGGCCCAATACAACCTAGGTAACACCTTGTATCGAGAAGGTAAGCTCGATGAAGCAATTAAAGCTTATGAACGAGTGCTTGAGCTCAACCCGAATGACGACGATGCTAAATTCAACATCGAATTCGTGCGAGACGAAATCCGGAGACGACACGAAGAACAAAAGAATCGAGAGCAAAACCAAGAACAAAACCAAGAACAAAACCAAGAACAAAACCAAGAACAAAACC
>CAXGXL010000416.1:0-4212 GCA_964013555.1 uncultured bacterium | reverse complement strand
CCATCCATGCCGGGGGCCTTATTGGTGAGCCCTGAGCGATAGGTATTGCGAACAGCCACTGAATCGGCAACTGGGTGCTCGCCTTCGGCATAGCCTATGTTGCTCCATTCGTAAAAATCGTGGTTACCGTATCCTTCGAACATATCGTATTGGACACTTTTGTTGCTGCACAAGCCGTAGCGTTGTGAGAACCCACCGTATTCGTCTTCCTCAAAGCCGCGTCCATCTCGACCATTTTGAGTGATGTCGCCCGCCATAATGATGCCGCGAATATTGTCGATTGGCCCCAGATCGGGGTGTCCTGCATCTGCCCAGGAAAGTACTTGGCTGAATTTATTGATGGCGTCAATTTGGATGTCATTCTTATTGACTGCTCCGCCCCCCAATTGAGTATCCCCAAAGGCAATAAAAGTAACATCGGTTTTTCCATTACCCGGGGCGAAGTCGGCAACCGGTTTTGGGCGACTGGCTGAACAACCATCGGTTCCGTAATCAATCTTCTTGCATCCGAGAAAAACGGAGTTGAAAAGAGCCAGCGTCCATATCACGCCAGCAAAGGAAAAGAGTGTCTTTTTGTTCATTGTGCAGATAGTTCCTTCAAGTTCTACGACGGCTCTTGAGTGAAGCTGCATTTGAGTTTGTGAGAGACCGTTTCTGTGGGGCCTGAGCTCCGTGGTTGTTTTATGAAAAGAACACATCGAATCGAAGTCAATTAAACCGGGTCAAAACAAACTCACCACTTTGTAACCCTGTCCGCATTTCGAGGATTGGGAGACAAATTAAGTGTGTAGGACCTACACGTAACTTATAGATTCGGTTGGGTTATCGACGCACTTGATGGCTACAATCAGCCGAACACTAGTTTTGCCGTCCCGGGCGCCTGAATTGGCCTCTGAAAAAGAGTCCAATTCGAGGAAATCGCTGCTCAAGCAAACGATTTCGCAACATCTTTTGCCAACAATCTCCGATAACCACTGCAACCCATGAGCCAGTTTGCCTGAAAGAGAATAGAATAATGAGAATAGCAGCATCCAATATTAACCTCGCTCGGTCGACATCATTTTCGAGTAGCGAATCCCTCAGCACCTCTTCTAGCTTCGAGTTGTCTTCAGACTCTTATAGTTTGAGCTCATCGTCTACCAGCGATAGCCGCTCGGTAGAGTCCATCAGATCGGTTTCTTCAGTGCCAGTGGTTCAGCGGGCAGACCGTGAAGCGGTAACGTTGCTCACGCGGGTAAAAAAAGGGGCCAGCTCTGCCACGAAAGCTGGTGCAGGAGCCACTCTCGTATATGGGTTGGTGTGGACAGCCCTGAATATTAATCCATTCGCGCCAATTGCCTTGCTCATAGTTGGGGGTGCCTTAGCTGCGGTAGGCTATCGATGCAAGAAATCAATTGATGAGGGTTTTTGCCCGCGAGTAGGCTAGGCGTAGTAAACCATAGCGCCGTTGACTCAAAAAGAGATGTAGTGGGGAGTTGCTTCGCACCACAAGCATTTCTCAGAGCGTAATAGCGCTCTGAGAAATGGGTTGTAAGGAAGCTGACGACCTGGTGATTTGCGCTGGGAGTTTATTTCACGTGTCGGAAATGAACTCTGTTTGTTAGCATAGAGTGCGGTATGTACACGGGGCTTGTTACGCTGCTTTTGTCTCTGGCAGTAGCGACCCGAAAGGGAAAGACCTTTAAAACTTCAGTGACCTTGCTATCTAGCTTCAGCTCGCCTTTGTTGTAAGCATTGCGCCAAGTATATTTAGGCCCACTTTCTTTGGTGAGATAGAGCTCCCCATCGGTAAATACTCTAACTTTTGGGCATTTCGCATCGGGCGTACCGGGGGGACAGTTGAGCTTGGTCAAAATAGCATCGACCTTGGCCACTTCACTTAAGACTTCCTTTGCGTTTTTTCCTTCAAATTTAATGAGATGGACGCCATTTCCATAGGGTTGGGCCGCTTGATATAATTTTGGGTTGAGTTTTACTTCTGATGAACTATCTGCAAAAACCGCTAGCCGTACAGGAGCAGAAGCTTCGCCGCGGGCGACATAGAAATATTCATGAAAGACATTTTGGAGGTAACCTTTTTTGTCGTTGTATTTGGCGTTATTCCACGTTTGTTCCGTGTCCTTTATCTTCCCGGCCCATGGTTGCTTCTTGCCCCATGCGAGAGCCCAGTTAGGATAAACCCCGATGGCATTGAAGGTCTTGCCGTCACTTACAGTCAATCCTTTAGGGGTAGAATCCGTATCAAATTGCGGACCTTTAGGCACCATTTGGTCGCCAACTTTTAGAGGTGGCTGAAAAGCTAACGGATAGGGAAGCAACGTTTCGTCGAAGCCTATATATCCTACTTGATACAGAACGCATTTAGTGCGCGAATCAGAAACCCAGGAGTTGGGCATATGGCTTGAATAGCCGCCAGTAATGGTACATTTTGGCTTGCCTTTATGGAACTCCATTTTCATCGCGGCGGCGCAAGCGGGCCCACCGGCGGCCTTGACCACCGGTGAGATGGTATTTCCAAAAGTGTCTTTAGCGCTTGTATAGGTTGTCATCGAGCCGACAATACCTATTTGCTGTTGACGCTGAAGTTTTTCAGCAGCGCTGACTTCTCCTTGTTTCGCAGAGTCGGCAGCAAGCGCGTCAAAGGATTTCTGCTTGTCCGAGTGCTCTTTGGCGGCTTCTCGCCATTTGGCTGTAGGGAATTTATGCGGTTCGCAGCCTGGAATTTTCGTAATATCGGTGTAAAGCGTGGCGCCTTTTACCTTGACGGCCGGTAGTCCTGTCTTTGATCCGACATCGAAATGAACTTTTCGTCCATCCTGGAGACCAGGAACAAGTAAATCTGAAAAACTCACGGACGCACCGGTTAGGAGCGCTTGTGACTCAGCTGAAAGCGGGACTTTATCACCAAACTTAACAGGAATATGAACTTCCTGAGCATGGGCACTAGCACCTATCAAACCAACAACTAGGCTAATGACTCCGTAAGTTATTAGTTTGTGCCAAATTGCACTTCCTGTCGATTTCTTTGAATAACTCATTCTTTGCTTTCCTCCCCTGGTTGCAAATAATCGATCCCATAGTTCTCTTGCTTTTCGAAGAAACCATGGAGTTGTATTGGGTTGCGTTACTCCAACTCGGTAACCTCTAATGACTGCCGGGTGCTTATTGTGGGGATAGTATAGGTTGAGATTTGAAGTCGCTGCAAATCTCGGAGCAAATCCGAAAATGTCAACCCAATCGGGATGGATTTTGGGAGCGGTAAAGGCGGAGCCTATGGGGGGCGAGTGTTTTGCTTTTATTTCTTTTTTTTAATAATTTCAAATCTTTACGGGTCCCTATTCTGGCTTGCTAGGAGACCGAGGGCATTCTGGGAAGAGTGGGGGACACTCGCACAATGATATGCTAACCAGTTTCTTACCTATTGGTTGTTTCTTTCCTCGTGGATTTTAGGGGCGGCGGTATTTCACCTGCACTGGCATGTGGCAAAAAGAGAACGAGAATATTCTCTGTGTCACCGGTTTGTGATTGCGGCGCTTAGGTCTTCTTTGCCACTGAAGTACTCGCTCATGTATTTATTGAGAAACGCATTGGTTGGATCTACCGCTTGTTTTAGTTTGAGAAAATCCTTTTGCTTCTCCGCGGGAACTCGACTCCAAGGATTTTGAAAGTAAATTTTTCCTTCATGAGGCTGAGCGTCTGCTCCGAAGGCACGAATTAAATTGGCCTCCAGTTTTTTTGCGTACTCTTTTCCACCGGGAAATTCCCGCAACCAAATAAACTCAAAATACAATTTGTCTCCGACGCGGCGAAAATACATGGGCAGGGGCATTTCGTAACCTTCGACCGACTCTCGAATAATATCGATAGCTTCACGAAGCCTTTTGTAGGGAACGCCATACTCCATTGCTACAAATTGTGACGCGCTTTCGGCGTGGCCGGGGAGGTAGGTCTCAATAATGTCAGAACGGTCGCGCATCACCACGGTCTTAATGAACGTTCTAGCGGCAACCCAGCCGACAGGTCGAGCGATCGCTGGAAAAGCTCGAATAAACTGCATGGCAAGGGTGGCCATTTTACTTCTGGCAAAATCATCCACAAGGACTGCAGCAAGTCGATTTCGCGGCTTTCGTGGTTTTGTTGTGGTATTGGAGTGACGCATGATAACTCGTTGGTCGGGAACAAACCAAAAGAAATCAGCGTGCTCGTTGTTGT
>CAXGXL010000415.1:0-4213 GCA_964013555.1 uncultured bacterium | reverse complement strand
ATGAGCCAGGTTTCGTTGTGCGACAAAGTGTGGCGCATTGCATCACGAAGAGCATTGGGCGAATTATGCGCTTTATTTGATTTACTCGAAGGCACATGGGACGGTTCCACCCTAGGCCGAATAAACGGTCGAATCCAAAAATGTCTTCAAGGAGTTCGCATGTTTAGGTTAATCATCAGCTCGTTATCCATTTTTATTCTCTGCTTTGCTTGTGGTGAAGAGAAAGACGATGAGCCTCAAAAAACACTTCATCGTTGTGTCTTACCCTCTGCATTAGAAGGAGTCGATTCGAGTGCTTGCATTGATTACGAGTTGTCTCCCTTGATGAACAGTCAGCTAGAAACCCTCGGGCAACAGTGTACCGGTGCCGGCGGGCAATGGTTTTCAGATGCTCAATGCGATGTTCCATTGGGGACCCGAGGTTGCCGGCGAACCAGCGTTTTGGTGAACCTAACAACTTGGTACATGGGGAGCTTTTTTGATGATGATTTCTGGGGCGAAGAGGCCTCCGATACGCCCGGAATAACCAATGAAGCCGAAAAGAAACAAGAGTGTGAAGAACTTGATGAAGAGGGCGATGCGGGCGTATGGGTCACCAAATAATTGGGCCACACCATCAAGTTGCTTGAGCACCGTGCTCACTCTGAGATAGGCCAGGTGTCGTTCTGCCAGGCGGTGAAATTGTCGCGCACCGTTTGAGATACTTCGAGCTCGGTTAAGATCCTACCCATCCGAAGGAAGTTGTCGCTGTGGGCAAAGTCGTCTTTGAATAGGGGTTCATCCTCTCCATCGACATCGGTGCCCCCAGTTGCGGGGAGGCACCACCACAATTTGTTGCTGCAGTATTCTGAGTCCTCTTCCAAGATGCGCCACGCAAGCGGGTGGTCTCTGCCTTGATGCTTCCGGTAGATAGAGAAGAGTTGGGCTTTGTGGGTGAAATACCGAACAAAGGCTTCGGCGACAGCCCTTTGAACCCCAATCCCTTGCTCTAGCAGTTCTGGAGGGATAATAGAGTGGGTTCCATCTGCATTGACGGTGTCGAGCAGGGCAAGGAGGTTGTTGGTATCCTCTTGGTAGGTCGCCCCTTGGTCGCTTGTAACGAAGCGCCACGGGGTCACGTATCGTAGTCGCCAGCCATGGTCTACCGGACCAAGGCCGTTGTCTCGCATTTGCGCTCCCTTGACAAGGGTAGCGAGGTATCGAAGTGGTTCGCGGTAGTCTTGGTATCCGGGTTCTCGTAACTCTGAGATTTTGGCGCTGAGCTGGTGCGTATGCTGGTAATAATAGATCCAATCTACGGGCTTTCCTGTGCTTGCTACCCGCGCTCCGGAGTTCAACACCATCTGCAAGTGGTACCACGCGTTTGATTCGTAGAGCCCAACTATCGGGGCCTGGTCGTAGTCTACGGACTCAAAGTTCTCTTCGTTGGATGCGACGATGTGGGGTGCTGGAAGGTGCCCAGTCTGAGCTGTTTTGACGGGCCACTCTAGGTGCTCACCAAACTCCGCAACACCTGAACTGCGAGTTTCCAGGCCGTACTCCCGAATGAGTTCCCAATGCTTGACCATAGACCACACGGTGAGCGAGCGCTTTGCTATCTCTTTGGAGTAGTTATTGAACTCGCTAAGAGCAATGGCTGGGGAGAAGTGCGTTCGATAGGCGGATCCACTGCCGAACTGTCCGGTTTGAATGTACTGCCGCCCGTTTTGCCAGAAGTTTTCCCCTACGTGTTGGGGGATTATTTCCCCAATCTCGAACACCGAAACGGTTTCGTTTCCCACAATGAGGGTTCGGGAACCGTCAGCCCCCTCGGTGACCGACGGTGTTTCCTGGGCGGTAAGGGCACGCCAGCTATCGTTGACGCAACTATTGTCTAGTTGGCATTCGCCCGTAGGGTCCTGCAGCATAAGGGTGCTAGACCAATTATCGTTTTCGAGAAAGGGGCTAATGGCCCGTAAGACGGCATGACCAGCCCAGAGGTCTTTCCATGGTTCACTTTTTTCGAATGGCAACAACCCTCCCACAAGGGTTTGTGGCTGGCCGGCTTCGTTGAGCTCCCAATAGTTTTCGTTGTTATTGGCATTTTTGAATGCTTGTGCTTGCTCTTGGGTTTCAACGAGTTTGTATCGGTAGTTGAGCGTCCGCCAAGCGTCGCTTTCGAGATATTCAGTTCGTTCTTCTCGGGTCGCGCGGGTGAATTTGTTTCGCTTGAAACAATTGGGCCAGCTCTCGGGAGCACCAGCCATACCGCATTTATACTCACCGATGTCTGCGAGATCCTCGGCAAATTCGGCTTCATTAAAGAAGGGGCGGCGTTGTCCCATAAGCTCGTTGTTGGCATCTAGTTCGTCCGCAGCGCAATTGTTGATGTCGGTGCAGGGAGCCGGCTGGGCAAAGGCGTCAAGGGGGTGAACCAAGGGTAGCCAGTGGTTCCAATCGGGAAGCTGAAGTGCAATGGGGATTTCTCGGATGTTGATGGTTTCTCGAGGGGTGCAATTGAGGATGTCAGCGCAGGACCTTCTTGATTGAACCGTGTGCCCCGCGAGAGTCTCTAGAGCCGCATAATCGGCGGGTGTGGGCTCTGTTGCCATGGCTAAGTTGGTCGCCACATTCGGCACGATGTTGCTACCTGATGAATAAATGGCTTGTTCGGTGCTCTGAAGATCGAAGCCGCTGATCCAGTTGGCAACGTAGTCGGGAGTTAAGCGCGAAGGTGGAGTGCTGGACATCATCTTCGGGGCATCAAAGAGCCTACGTGCCATCTCAAAATTGCGATCGCTTTCGCCGTCTAATACCCAATCGATTCCCGCACCTGCAGCCCACCGTTCGGCGAAATTGTCGCGAGTGTCGATGCCAGGTCCCGGCTGAAAGGGGGGATTCCAGGGCCTTCCATAGGCGGTTACGGTAGCGCCGAGGGACCGAATATAGGTTGCGATGGCTTCCCCTTGAGTTTCGGTTAGTCCATGGAAGAGGGCTCGGTTGACGATCGACTCGTTCGAGTAACCATAGTACTGAAGGTCGCGTCCATCTTGGGCATGGCAATCGCCGCAGGCCGCCCGAATGGGGTGAGGGTTTAAGGGACTGTCACGAAGCAGCTTACGTTGGTAGAAAAGAAACCGACCGTAGCGTCTGTCGTCGGCGTCTTTATCTTTGGGAATCCCAAAAAAGGATTGAGGACCTTCTGGAGGCCATGCCTGGGGATCGGTATGCAACCACGTTGCAGCCGGGATTCGAGAAGTACCTGTGGGGTCGTTCAGGTCGAATTCGAGGATTCGATAACCAGAGCCGATGCCCTCGGTTCCATTAAAGCGAAGATTGAGAAAATTGTCGCATCGTTGTGAACCACCAAGGAGTGTGGCACCGAGCGCTGCTAGGCCGATTTCCATTCGAACGGTGTGAAACCCTCCACCAATACCTCCGTATTGCATAGCCTGGGCTTCGATCTCAATCAGACCTTCGCGATGGGACCGATTAGATAGGTTTACCCATGCTCCGTCGTTAATTTGGACCGACGCTTTGCCCATATTGTAGAGCTCATAAAGTCGATGGTTCGTCGGAAGAGCTTGATGCCCCTCTAAGGGCAATGTGAAGCCGATTCCGTGTCCTCGCAATATCAATTTCCCCTCCGCCGCAAGGAGGTCGACGTTCAAGTTATCTGAGATACAAAACCGCACCGGATGGACAAAGTACCGGTCTGAGGAATCATTGGTTTCATCTGCTCCTATTTCTACTTTGGGCAGTGATTCCAGAGACTCGCGGAAGCGCTCCTGCACTGACGTGGCATTGTAGCTTTCGTCGTCGAGGCTGTAGCGTTCGTATAAAGTTTGTCCTTCCTGGTTTGTCATGGTGAAAGGGGGATTGGCTTGGGAAAAGCTTTGCAAGTCGTGGTGCTGAGTGAAGTGGTGAAGCTGTCTAGGCATTACTTCAATGGGGAGCTGGATTGGGATTATGCAAAGCGAGTTCCCATCCGCGGTAAATCCCGGCTTGCACTCGCAGGCAAAGGATCCGTCCTGGTTGATGCAACTGGCATTGCTATCACAATCGTGTGAGGCTATTTGACACTCGTTAATGTCGGTGCAGTCACTTCCATCCCCTTCGTATCCCGGCTTGCACTCGCAGGCAAAGGACCCGTCCTGGTTGATGCAAGTGGCATTGCTGTCACAATCGTGTGAGGCTATTTGACACTCGTTAATGTCGGTGCAGTCACTTCCAT
>CAXGXL010000414.1:0-4229 GCA_964013555.1 uncultured bacterium | reverse complement strand
GAAGGAAATGAAAAATTAATAGTGCCAAGAGGCAGCGAAGGGATTCTTTTTTCAGGCCCATAGGCTTCTTTCCTTTGCACGGGTAATGGAGCTTTGGGGTTTTGACCCCATTTTCATGACCGATTGTAAATAGGTAGAGACTTTGAGGCAAGAATGATGATTATCATTGAACATTCTTGGTGCGGTTGGGGATTATTACTTTGAACTAAGCGCCAAAATGGCGGAGAGTCTTGTCATGGGGAGAGGGGCGGGATTGATGTCGGTTGGATGCATTTAGGGAGGAAGTGAGTTGAGGATTCGCTTTTAATGGCTAATCTGAGGTTAGACTCTAGACTTAAGGCCATAGGCTGGGTTTGGGTTTTTGGAGCCATTTTTACTTTTGCTGTGCCGGTCCAAGCACAAGAGTGCACATATTCGTACGGCATATGGAATCCGTCGCTCAAAAGAGTTGGTCGGATGGTTCGTGTCACTAAATCCCGAGTTGAGTTGACTGCGGCTGAAATCGGTCCTTTCGGTTGTACAATTTGTAAGGAGGACCAGGTGCTCTTGGAACTTTCTAATGGCTTGCGTTTTCATTTGTGCGAACGGATAGCGGGACCGGTCATGTCGGCGTTGGAGGCGAGTATTGAAGAAGGCTATTCTATTGTTGAAATCGTTGGATATCGACCATCTATGAGCCGAGGCCCCGTAAATTCGCGAGGAGAGCGGACCGTTTTCTCGAACCATGCTTTTGGAGTGGCACTGGATGTGAATCCGCAACACAATGGCTTGTACAGTCGATGCCTGCAGTGGGGGCCGCAATGTCAGTTAATTAAGGGAGGAGCCTGGAAGAAGGGAAATCCACTGAGTTTGCACCAGGAGCATTCACTTGTTCGGCGTCTTTTAGGGCTGGGGTTCAAGTGGGGAGGAGACATCGCCGGAAAACAAAAGGACATGATGCACTTCTCACCTACTGGATATTGAGATGGTTGTATAAAGAGGGTTTTGGCTGGAACACTTGGGGCCTAGTTGTGGGAATTGATCAACCATTTCCTAATTACCTCGGTCAGATCTAAGTAGCCTGGCTCTAAGAAGGTAGCGTGTGGTGCATCTAATATTTTCAAGGTTTTCGATGTCGAATTTGTTTTCTCGAAAAGCTCGTTTACTGAACTTAATGGCATTAGTGCATCGCGCTTTCCGTAGAAGATAAGTAAGGGGGACTCTAAATGTTGCAGATTCTCCTCAATGAATTCGTTCGCTTGAATCATTTCGCTCATAAAGGCCGCGGGAAGGAACTGGGTAGTAACTAACGGGTCTGTTTCTAATCGGTTTTGGAGTTCATCATCTTCGATAACCACTTTGAGATGCAAACCGGATGCAATAGAGGGTAAATGGGGAAATAACTTGCCCCAGAACTTTGCGAAGAAGCGATTGAGGTTTCCAATAGCTTGGGGCGGCCGGATCCCTAAAAAGAGTGGGTTGGGTTTATAGCCTGGGCTGTTGAGGATAAGGCCTCGAAGGGGAAACTTGTATTTGAGCTGTGAATACAACGCTATTGTGGCGCCCATACTATCGGCCATCAAAAAGAATTCCCTATCGGCGTGGGACGCTTTTAATTTATCCCAGAGGAGATTAAGGTCGGCTGCGTACCTGTCGTAGGAGTCTACGTATCCAGGCCGTCCTGTTCCTTGAGAGTATCCGAATCCTTGAAGATCCATCGCGACAACGTCATAACCAACTTGGGAGAACTCTTGGAGGAACGAAGAGTAAACTCCACCGTGCAGGAGGACGCCATGCAGAAAAATGATAAGGCCTTTTTGCTTTTGATTTTTTGGTGGGGACCAATGCCTCACAAACAACCTAAGTCCCTCGTCATTAATCAATGTCTCTTCTCTGTAGTTTGGAGTTTGGGATAATGAAGGCGGGGTGGACCTAATCGTTGCACAATTTGTCGAGCATAAGGCTAAAAGACAGGCAAAAAAGAAGACCCTTCGCGCTTGGTCCTTTTGTCGTTGAAACACGGGCATTCGAAGATACTCTCGCTCTGGTGTTTGGGGTACGAGAAACGTTTTTATAGCTGCCATATTAACCCGAGCTCCTAACCACCCTCATGGATTTATTTGGATCTTCGGTTGTAGCGCAGATGCCCTTCAGTGAATTCGTGCCACCACTCTCGTTGCAATAAAGTAGCACAAAACTCTTCGAATTTGTGAGTCTGTGCAGTGCACAAAGGCGGCCTATTGATGCACTAGGTGTTTCGTATTTGGCTTTGGCTTGTGTTGTTTTTGTATACGGCTCGGCTTTTTTTGTTGCTCGAGGATGAGTTGGAGAGGAAAGATTCATGGTGGCGCTCTTTTGCTCAAGAGGTTTAATTTGCGGGCATGCCGCAAGAGCCGTACTTCTTGGATTATCGAATGTCAGACTGAAAGGTTGCGTGGGAAGGTGTGGAACGAAATCTCGGAAGTTCATTGAATTTACGGGAGATCTGGACAATGGAGGCCTGTTCCAACGTTTCTACGCAACTTTGAATACTTAAAATGCGATAATAACGGCTAACGAGATTTTTACGCCGACTCGGCAGGGAGACTCCACATGAAAGTTAGCTCGACCACGACTCCGAACGGGAAAAACCCGACAAGTGTACCTGATGTGAGTACAATGTCGCAGAATCCCAGCGCGAAGTTCAATGGGAGTGTTGGTAAGGTCGCTGCAGCTATTCTTCCGGGGATTTCCGAAGTTACCGTAAACTGTCCGTGGGTGACGGCGAAGAATATGATGCAAAATGGAACCGAGCTTCCAAAGCCCGTGTGGAAGAATATTCACAAATATTATCGAGGTTATCCAACGCTAGCTTTGGGGTATGTGCCCTATAAGGCAGTCATGCTGGGAGTCAACGATGCCCTTTTGAGCGCAGCTTCTAAAGGCAGAGGGCCATTGTTTTCAGGAGCTAATTCTGAATCGACGCAGCCGCGAGAGATTACGGCTCGAGATCGGTTTGCGGCTGGTGGTATGGCTGGCGGAATAGCCGCCTTTATTGCTTGTCCATTTGAACAAGTCATGATTCAGCAACAGCTTACCCCAGGTGCGACCTTTAAATCCTCTATCAAAGATTTGAGCGCAGGTGGGCTAAAGTCACACTATCGAGGTATTGGGCCGTGCATCGGTCGAGAGACGGTTTACGCGAGCAGTTTGTTGGGACTTTCACAGTCCATCAAGAATTCTCTTCCTGAGTCAATCAAAGAGCATGAAACCGCATCGACGCTCTTGTCTGGAGTTAGTGCAGGTGCAGTGGCAGCGGCACTAACGCAGCCGTTGGACACGATAAAAACAGTACAGCAGGCTTCTGATCCGAAATCCTCCGGTCCGACTTTTAAAGAAGCCGCGGCAAATATAACAGCCGATGGTTGGAAAGAACTTTGGCGCGGCACGGTTCCCCGCAGTGCAAGAATCGGCTTGGGAGCCGGTATTATTCTTGGCGTTAGGGATGCGGTGGAGAAAGTGGTCAAGGAGAGCTAAACTCTCTTTTTTTATTCTTGTTGACTTCGGGTGTGCGACATAAGTTCTAGCGCATCGATATTGTAGTGAGATTGTGCTGTCGATTTGAGGCACTCATGAAGGTGCTCGGAGATGCGTGGCTCCCGTGCCATAATCCAGAGTGTGTCTTCGGTGGGGCCACCGACGACGGATACTTCTACGTTTCGCTCTAACTCTTCATCATACACGGTGTCGAACTCAAGAATGAGGTAGGCCATCTCGGGTAGTGGAAGCCAGCCCCACCATTTAAACTTCATCCCCCAAACGCCTCCATGGGGGTCTTTGTCCCAGCGCACTCGGCCTTCTGGATTCATCTCGTGGTGCTCCCCGTCTCGGTAGAATGTGAAGGTGGTTTTGATGGTTCCGTCGGGTTCCAATTCATAGCACTCTTTAGAGTCTTCTGCGCCTTCTTCAATACTAGTCGGAATAGCCGAGATGACGTACCAACAGCCGGTGAAGTCGTTGATATCATCAAGTTTTACGGTTTGGACTTCATTGACCTTGTCCCAAGAGAAAACGCCCCCACAACCAGTGAGAAGGGTGAAACCAATCAACAAGCAACCTAGTCTAATAACGCTATGCATCATTCAATTCTCCAACTATGCGGGGTGGTCGCTGGCTTTTCGCAAGCAAAGAGCCTGAGGTCAATCACGAAATGAACGTTTTGGACGTTTATTTTCCTTCAGATCGAAAACCTAAAGCAGGGTAGCAAATTC
>CAXGXL010000413.1:0-4244 GCA_964013555.1 uncultured bacterium | reverse complement strand
GAACTTCGTCTACAAAAAGTGGAGGATTGGGAGGGGTATCATCAATGACGATACCAACTATATCTGTTCGCACCGCTTCATTTAAGAGTCGACAGCGCACCTGCACTTGGTGTTCCCCTTCACCAAGGTTCTCGTCAAGGGTTAGAACTCCATCAAGTGCATTCGCCCATTCAACCACCTCTCCAACAATCTCATCATCCACCAAAAGAACGCAGGAATCGGGTAATATTTCACCCACAGAAGTTACCGTCGCAGAAAATCCGGCATTGGATAATTCGTCCCCCTCAGCCGGGGTAACCAATGTAATTGCAAAGCGGTCGGGATCCAAAAGAGCCGTGTCTTCGATTTCTGCGGTCACAGAGCACCCAACTCCAAAGACTGAAACCAAGCTCAATAGAACCCAAGATCTGATCTCGCCTATGTGTAGTTTATTCATCCCCCCCCCAATCGTCATACTCTAAGAAAAATCGTGCAACCCCAGATACAATCTAACTATTCTGCGCAAAAGTCCGAGAAATTACCTCAGCCTATTTCAATATTATCCAACCTACTCTCTATCGGCCTCGGTCAGAATCTCACGTTCAACCAAGTGCTCACAAAAAGAGTTAACGTCGAGCGTAGCCACTTCTCTTGCAGTATCAAATTCCTCAAGCACGGCATTTACAACACAGCCAATGGTCTTTGGGTTCCTAAATTGCTCCCAAATGAAAGTTCCCACTTCATTGAGACTCATCATTTTGCTGCGATGCAGAATAAAAGCAGTATGCTCTAGGGTTCGACAAGCAATTTCCGGATTCCATTCGTATTGCCGAGTAAAGTCGTCCTGCGTCTCACCCATCTTAGCTTTTCTCCGCCTCAACCCGAGTCTCAGAATAATCGTCCCCATCAAATCGAATTAGGGTCGGGCGTTCCTCGACAACTGTTCGCAACACAACCGGGCGCGACCATAACGCCTGCAAGTTGCTTAACGTGTCCTTCATGTAGTCGTCTCTCAAATCAACCCCATCATGGTGGTGCAATAAAAAAAGCTCACCTCGATTTTCATGATTACCATTGATGACGTCGATAAAAGGCTGACCAAAATTCGTCAATTGGGACAAGAGCTTATTCTTTATGGCTTTAAACTCTCTAGTAACGATTTCCCAATCGCCGCTCTTTTTATTGTAGTCATAATTGAACATTTTTTGTTCAATGCAAAATTCCGGGGTTAAAAACTCATCGATAAACGTAACGTCATTATAATGACGCCGCACCTCGAAAATCTTCTCGCGGCCCACACCAGCCTTCGTATCCCACCGCCGTCGTGTGTCCAAATCATCGCAGTCTTCCCACTCTTTACCGAAACGACCTCGATCCCAACGCTCTTCAATATCTCTAAAAAGCTCTAACCCCAATTTATATGGATTGATGGCCCCAGGCTGAACCCCCATTGTTCCCGCGTGTCTATCCGCATAACAAACGACTTCCGAATCCGTAAGCGCCTTTTGTGTCATAATCGTTGTGTGCCAGTAAGACGCCCACCCTTCATTCATAATCTTAGTTTGTCCCTGAGGAGCGAAATAATAGGCTTCATCACGAAGCATTGAGAGCACATCTTTCTCCCAATTTTCCAAAGGCGCATACTCCAATAAAAACAAAAGAACATCCCGTTCGGGGCGTTCCGGAAACTGACGCTCCTTCTCACGCTCCTCAAGAAGCTTCTGACGCTGCTCCTCTAGGTAATTGGTTGGGTTAATGTAACTCTTCATGTATTCACGAGAGGTTTTCAGTCGAGGAACTTCTTCAAGGGCAGCATCTCTTTCAGGAACTTGCGAATCATCGGATCGCCGTTTGATATACGGAGAATGCCGGTCAATTAAGTTCTCCAAAGAAAGACAACGATCGATGAACTGCTCAACAATCTCAAGTCCATACCGATCGATATAGCGCCTGATCTTCGTTCCATGATTGGCCATCGTATCCATCATTTTTCGGTTGGTATGGGCAAAGGCAAAATTGTTCTTGAAGAAATCAACATGCCCATAGACATGAGCCATAACCAATTTTTGATCGACATCAGAATTTGAAGCCATCAAGTAGGCATAAGAGGGATCGTTGTTGATCACCAACTCGTAAATCTTCGAAACGCCATAAGTATAACCCTTTGATAATTGCTCGTACTCCATCCCGAATTTCCAGTGTGGGTACCGAGTGGGAAAACCACCGTACGCTGCAATCATATTGAGTTCGTCAAAGGTAACCGATTCAAAGATCGTATCGTAGAAGTCCAATCCAAAATCGATCGCGTGTTGTTTTATTTCAGAACGAGTCTTTTCTAAGTGTGCTGGAAGTACCATTGTGTTTAGACTACCCTCTCCATTAGTCAGTTCAAAACGTATCCTCGAACAAATTATTTAATATTTCTATGCACTTGCTCTTTCAAATTCAACTAAACTTCAAAACAAGCCTAAATAAACCCCACAAATTGTTTGACGGACCAGGGCCCCCTTTTTGTCAAATCGAAGTCATCTTATGGGAGTTTTCACGCAAATACGAGGAGCTTAATCACAGAATCGGCAAAGTTCTCGCCTAGAGATCGAATTCACCGCCAAGTGCTGCCATGGTGAAAATTTGAGTATTGGAGTATTTTCCATTTCCAATTGGCCAAGTCTCGGCCACTGCGCCTTCAGGGGGGGCTGGATCACTAAACAAAACATTCGAATCGGTAACCGTTTCAGGAAACCAATGCACATACCCGAATGCCACATCAGCGAAAAGTCCCCACCCTAGAGAAATTCTCCCTCCAGCGGTAAATCCAACTTTATCCAAATCAAATTGGGACACATTCAGGCTCCGCCCCTCAATAGCCGCGCGTTCAAAATAGGTTCCGGCTCGAACCAAGACCCAATCCTCGAGAACTTCATAGTCCCCACCCAGGCGGAAACTATAAGTATCGCGAAACTTCGTCTCGATAGTAATGGTGTCCAATAAGACGGGTTGTGGGTCTAGAGCTTGCTCAATGGTAATTCCATTAGGGACAATCTCAATCTTTTCAGTTCGCTGCCAACCTTCCCAGGCATATGCTAATTCCAAACTCCCTTGGGCAAAGTCCTGACGCACCCCCACCCGCACAATCGGAGGCAATGCCAAATTTATCGTAATATCATCGCCATCTACACTAGCTATACTCCCGAGAACGCCCTTCATCTCTAAAGCAGCATTCCCCTGCGCAGAAACATCGAAAGGTAACTGATAGGTTAACGATAACGTCGTATTGGAATCAAACTCGACGCTGGCTGAAACAATCCCAGTTGGGCTGCTTTTCTCACTACCGGTTATCTCGGCCAATATATCGTAATCGGGATCTTCACGCTCCGGCGCAAGGTCTTTTCGCAATTCAAATACGTTCAATCTCAACGACGAGTCGACTTCTGTATAGGTCCCCCCTATCGAAGCACCCAACCGGACATTCCGCACCACGCCGCCAAAAGAGAGCTGATATCCCAAACTCAAAAGGTAATGCGCCTGAAGATCTCTTGTTATCACTGAAGAATAGCGCTGAGCGCCTTCCTCATCGAACTGCCTATTGCTTTTTGGGGGTCCCCAAACCCCAAAACCAAAAGTCAAATCATCTAGTCCTAGAGATGCAAGGTTGTAGGCCAAAAAGATATTCGGACTCGGACTAGCAGGCTCTTCATTGGCAACTGATTCAAAGGTTCTCTCAGAATCATTGAGACCAAGCATATCTGTCCCCCTAGCAAACGCCCGCTCATCAAAGACCAGATTCGCTCCGAGAAGAAAGTGAAAACCCTTCAGTGCAGCCAGACCAGCAGGATTCGTGAAAACCGCGGAGGCGTCTCCAGGATTCACCAAATTGGCCCCGCCCCGGGCATAGTGGCTCGCGCCTTGCTCGAGATTCCACATACCTCCTGCTTGCACCGGTTCGGCAACAAAAAAAAGTGCTCCAAGCAAAAAAGCGCCCCGAAACCAATGCTCTCGATTTCCCCTACTCTTGATTTCCATGGAATTCATGGCGGTCTCCCAATACTAATTGTGTTAAACTATAGGGTTGCGAAAAGCGTAGAAATGCAGCAAACCAGCTTACTGTGCAACCATTGCTTTACAGAATAAAAAAAAGAGCAGCCCTTATACGCGCGCTTCGCAGCTTCTTCGATGACCTCGGATTCATCGAGGTGGATACCCCTATTGCCATCACTGCCCCTGCCCCCGAAACCGGCCCCATCACCTACGCCTCCTCGGGCCAT
>CAXGXL010000412.1:0-4249 GCA_964013555.1 uncultured bacterium | reverse complement strand
GCTGAGTCTAATTGGCAGTGGAGAAATGAAGCTTCAGCTTAAGACTGGTATTTTCTAGAGGCATTTGGTTTTTTTACCAAAATTTGGTCTACTAGAGATCAGTATTCATTCAGAAGGCTCAATACTTACGGAACCCCATAACGAACCAATAGACCCGCGTGAAAGTTGTCCATGACGATTCAAGACCGAGTCAATAAACTCATTTCAGTTTTAGATAAGCGAAAGGCAGAGGGGTTTAACCCTGTCGAGGTTCTCAATAGAAAATCGAGTCGAAAAGATTCCCGCCAGATTCTCATTGTTGGGGCCGGTATCGCCGGGATCACGATGGCTTGGTTACTCTATCGCCGGGGTTTCACGAATATTCAAATACTGGAAGCGGAGTCACGGATTGGCGGCAAGATTGAATCAACCTATCGGGATGAGATGCCCCATGAGATGGGGGCTTGTTACACCCAACCTGCATATCATGCCATACACGAGTTATTGGTTCGGTTCGGTTTAAACCAGCGCATCGGTGTGGCGGGAAGGGTGGTGCATCGTGATGGAGGTCGCCGGTTGCCATTTGGAGAGGACGTCATTAATCAACTTCGCGAAAATATGGGCGTCTTTTGGAAGAGGTTACCACGAAAGGCAATTGGTTTAAGGGTTCTTCTGGGACTGGAGCGCTACAAGTTTATACATCGCCGAAAGTTGGGGTATTATTCCGGTCAGCTTCCTCCGCGACCGAGCCCAAAGATCCTTGCGGAGTTGGCGCTTCCCTTTTTGGACTGGCTGCGTGAAAACAACCTTCATGTCTTGATCCCGTTGTTTCGACTTTTTCAGAGTGCTCAAGGGTATGGTTATCTGGAGACGGTTCCAGCCTTTTATGGCTTAATGTGGAACACGCCGGAAGTGATTGATATAGCGACCGAGCAGATGTCTGGAAAGGGGCAAGGTGCAACGCTCATCAAGTCAGGAATGATTTCTCTTATTGACGCATTGGTTAGCGATATGGAGGTTAGCATTCAAACCGATATTTGCGTTTCACGAATTTATCGCGGCGATAATATTGTTGTGGAGGCTCAAGATTCCGACGGGAAGATGGTTCGGATTGAAGCGGACCAGATTATCGTTTCGGCTCCGCACCAAAAAGCCATTGATTGGATAGACAATCCAAGTACTTTGGAGCGGGACTTGATGTCGTCCTTGGTTAGCTCAACTATGACAACAACCCTCCAGTCTGCTGTGCAAAATACCTGTGAAAAAATAGATTCCTGGTTCGACAATATTGTGCCGGGCCGGGATCATCGGGTCATCACGCAGCGCTGCACGCAAGCTTTTATCAAGCCTGAAGAACTAGCCAAGGCGAGGATAGAAGATCCGGTGGAACGTGTTGTTTATCAATATGGAGAAAAGCCAGCGGCACGCCAGGAGATTGACCGCCACTACGCTGAGCACCAAATATTGATTGATTCGAAGAAGCATCGAATTCTTGAGCGACGTTATTGGCCTACCTATTTCGCCCATTGGAAATCCAAAGGAATCCGCGATGGAAACCCTTGGCGACTCTTTGATATGCAAGGCCTCAACCGAACCTGGTGGATTGGTTCTTCGGCATGTTTCGAGAGTATCAACGACGTTGTGGAATACAACCTTAAGCTCTGCGACCACTACGTGGATAAGACAAAGAGTCGACTGAGCCGCTAGTAGGTCTCTTTTTGGGAGCTGATTTGACTTGGAATCTATTAAGAACTCTATTTCATAAGCTCGAAGGCATAGTTGTCAACTGCAATTGTAGGGGCGTTAGTATTACTGATGGCGAAACCTAAGCTACTTGTGGCAGTCGACTCCTATCTTCCACGATGGGATGGGATCGCACGATCCCTGAGCGAATTGTTACCGCATATGGTGCGTACATTCGAAATTCGCCTGATTATTCCCGATTTTCCGGGAGAGCGCCCAGCCATGGACGGGGTTACCTATGTTGCGTTGCCCTTGATTCCCTTTTTGAAATCCGGTGATCTTCGTTTTCCTCTCGTTCGTTCGTCCATGATTCGCAGCCAAGTTGGTTGGGCTGATATGGTGTGGACTCATACGGCCGCCGGAATTGGCGGAGCATGTATCAAGCAAGCCCACAAACTGAACAAGCCCATCGTTTCGATGGTTCATTCCAATGAGTGGGTCATTTATTCCAAGACTCTGCGTTTCGGGAAAACTCTGGGAATGCGGGCGTGGCTTAGTATTGCGAAAAGCCGATACAATCTTGCCAACTTGATCATTACACCAGGGGAGATGACCCGCAAAGAACTTTTGCATGCCGGGATCAAGCCGAAAATTCAAGTTGTTCCCCTGGGGGTCTCCTTGCAACGATTCCACCCGCTTCCTTCACAAGAGCGTCTATCGCACTTAGAGCGTATTGGACTTCCCTCAGAACTACCGATTATAGGATATCTGGGACGTTTTGCCGAAGAAAAGAGTTTGAATACTCTCATTGCTGCCCACAAAATACTCAGTCGCGATTGCCCCACTCGCCTTCTTTTGGTGGGAGGCACTCGAAGTCAGCTCCCCAGAGGCAGGCTCTTAGATACTGTAATTGTTAAGGGTCCCACCACAGAGCCACAGTTATTTTTTCAAGCAATGGATGTTTTTGTTCTGCCCTCTCTTACCGAGAGTTTTCCCCTTGGAATCTTAGAAGCGATGGCCTGTGGAATACCGCCTGTTACGACTCCGGTAGGCGCTACCACTAGCTACATTATTCACGCCAAGAATGGATACCTCTTTCCCCCGAAGAAGGATGGAGTGTTGGCGGAGACTCTTCGCGCTTGTCTGGCTTCTAGCGAGCGAAGAAAGAAGGTGGGAGAAGAAGCTAGAAGAACAGTGGAAAAGGGCTTTAGTTGGGAAGGCTCGGCTAGAGAGCTAGTGAATATTCTATTGAATTTCGTTTGACCGGGAAGGTTCGTTTTGGTCTTTTAATATTTTCTTAGCCTAACTGGTTTGAAAATTCGAAGAACACGAAGAACATTGTTCAATAGATATTTCCAATCTAGATTCATCAAGACCATAATTTCAGAACCGGTTGGAACGTACTTATTCCAATCGGCTTGATCTTTGTCATTCACCGTCACATTCCGGGGTACAATTCCTGCCCCTATGGCTCCGTCGAGGACAATGCCGGTTTGAGGGTCGAAATTAGATAGCCCCAATTCATTTTTCATCCAAGAATACAATTCCTGGCGTTTTTGGACGCCGGCGGCTGGGTTACTGGATCCCAAATTGGGACTAACACCTAGATTGCCTTTGGTGAGTGTATAGTAGGCCTTTGGGTTGCAGATGCGGGCAATGACGTAAAGGCTCTTGGGCCCCCCGGGGAGTAAACGCTCCATCAAATACAGGCGATAGGCTCTCACTAAAACAACGCCAGTAAGAAGGGTCGTCAATTTTCGGTTTCGGCACCGGTTGCCCACTGTCAGAAATCTTAAGCCGATCATTCTACTTCGTCCGCAAGAATGGGTCGTGGGAAACACGAAGCCTCCAATCCCCTCTTTATCTTCAGCCAGTGCGATTTCAGAATATTTTTGTAAGCGGTTGTCGATTGCGTTTTCAGGAACGTCATCAAATGCCTCGCGTGCAATAGCGAGAATTTGGTTTCTCTTGGATTGAATATAAGGATTGCTACACTCGTAGATCGTAATTTTCATAGAGAATCACATTCATGAAGGGGTTTCGGTATTTCGTTTATCTGGCATATGTCCCAGCTGACGGAATTCAATAAACGTTTTTGTCCACGGTGCAAGTGAACTCGCGGTCTTTTTTGTTTCATTATTGAGCATGCGTCTTCTACGTTGTTTGCTATTCCACGCTGGAGTAAGACAGCTGCCATTAAAGTTGCAGACCTTCCCTGGCCACGTGCACAATGTATAAGTACTGGGCCATCGTGACTTGCAACAAATCGAACTAGTTTCTTGAAGGCCAGGCGTTCTGGCGCACAACCATCTAAGGTAGGGAGGCATACGTACTCGATTTCATTGTCAAGGCCACTCATCTTGGGAAATTCCGCCGTCATGTCCACAACGAGCTTGATTCCGGGCGGCAGCTCCTTTCGCAAGAGCTTTCGGGAAAGCCACAGTCCTGGATATATTTCATTGGCTGGATCTAATCCGATCCAGCGATCGATGGCTACCACTAGGGTGTATTCCCAAAACCAGGGTCGATGAATTAGTTTGAGTAGTGGGGGAACAACGCCAGTTGAATCTTTTCGGAAAATGCCGGG
>CAXGXL010000411.1:0-4252 GCA_964013555.1 uncultured bacterium | reverse complement strand
GGGCATTGCGTCTGAGCTTTTATTGGGGGGGGGAGAATATAAGCTTCTGTTTTTGCTATGCTTTATTTTGGGGCGAGTTGGTTCTGGTATTATTAGAGGTACCCATTTCGACGTCGTAGGGCCCAATCGAGACCGAATAGCAAAATACCAAGGGTTAACGCCCAACCATTGTCCCATAGCTCGACGTTTTTCTGACGGTCGATTTCAATGACGTCGGGATTCACGGTTTCTAGCTCGTCGCTTAGATTACTCCGAAGGTCTCCAAATGAGCCATTGGTTGCCTTGCTGATGGCTTTTAGTAGTTCGGGTTGGGGGCTGGCTTGACTTAGTTCTGGTGATTCGGCTTGGACAATGAATACCCCGTGGCCTTTACCGAGGTGCTTGTGCCCGTTGGGGGCTTCAGCGTGAAGTGTATAGGCACCGACATTTAAATTTTTATACTGCACTCTGGCATTACCCGAGTCATCGGTGACCAGATCATCGATTTGTTGGGTGGAGCCCCCGGCAAGTTCTAGGGAAACTCGTAGAGGACTTTGGGAGACGGGTTGGTAGTCGGGACCAAGGACCCTAAATGCTACTGATATTTCAGTATTGGCTTCGAATTGGTGCTTTGCTGGCAATACCTGGACCCGCGAATGAGCCGGGTCACGTACGAGCCATCGCAGGGCGTTGGACCAAAAACGATGATAGGAACGTTCCGAAGCTCCTCCGTCGCGGTTGCTCGTGAAGCGCCATTTCCACATGGAGTCACTGGCGATGGAAAGGCTTCTGCCTTGTCCTACCTCTCTAACGGAGATCAGTGGCAGTGGTCGGCCACGGGCATTGGCTAGTGTGGGGGATTCGACCAGTGTACTTCCCATGGGTAGAGGTGGACCTGTGTGATTGATCATGGACCATTTGGGTAGCGCTTGCCATTGTTTTGCATTCAGGGAGGGAGAACGCAGCAGTTGGGTGACTGGGTGGTTGCTACCCGCTGGGGTCAAATGAAGCGCGCTGGATGCTGTCGATATCTGGTGGTCTTCTAAGCTCACGGGGAGAATTCCATCAATAGCTGTGCCTTGATAGCCACCTCCGGAGAAACTCTGATCTCCTCCTATCATGACAAATCCCAATCCATTTTCCACAGCGTTGCGGATGTTGGGTAAAAAGCGCTCCATCGGATAGGGGCGATAGTCAAAGTTCTGGAAAATAACGACGTCAAAGGTGTGTAGTTCCGTGTCGAATATCTTATCAACCGGAAAGGGGATAAGAGACATTTCTTTTTCGGGAACATTTGCCGGATCTGTGGGGGTCCTGAGAATGAAAAACGAAATAAGATCGACATTTGGGTTTTCTTTAAGGTGTTGCCGGAGGAATCGTTCATCCCAACTGGGTTTGCCTGCAACTTGGAGGACGCGAATCTTATCTCGAATGACCTTAATTGCGAACGAGCTTTGGTTATTTTCAGTAAGGGCTTCTCCCGAAATGGCGGGAATGGATACGGTATAGATAAATTCACCAATCTTATCTGGCTTGGTCTTAAACACAACCGATGTTGTGGTGTTCTTAGCAAGAGAGACCTGTTGGGTGCTAATCAATTCATTACCGCGCTTGAGTGATATTGGGGTAGTCAATTGCGGCATTCCCGTTGCGAGGATGTCTACATGAATTTCCATTGTGTTATGGACAAATGCAAATTCATCGGAAACAACCCCTGCGATTGCAATATCGCTGAAGTCCTCCACCTCAGCTGCACTGATTGTATTGATGGGGACGCCATAACCTTGTAGCTCTTGGAGTGCAGCGGCCGAGAGTAGGGGAGGGGTCTCATTTTTTAAGGAACCAAGGTCCGCCCCGTCCGTGATCAGGACGATGCCCGCCAAAGGTGTGCCAGCTTTGGAGTTTTGCACGTTTTGGAGTGCTCGCATGAGGTCTGTCGTTGTTTCATGGGGGGCTTGCTGGATGGACGCTTCCGAAATGGGTCCGTTGAGATTGTAGAACTCGACGACATGATCTTGGGATAGTTCTTCAAGCTCTTTTTTATTTGTTTTGAGAAAGGCTCTGACTGCATCGGCTCGAGAAGAGTTCTCTTTGGAGGGTAAGGACATGCTCAGAGACTGGTCAATGACAATCGCTAAATGGTTTTTTATTTTTCGAACCACTCGAGTTTGAAGTGCTGGCTCCACTAACATTCCAATAACTAAGAGCCCGCATAGAATTCGAATCGTAGTCATAGCCCATTGTCGTTTTGAATCTCGGTAGCTACGCACAACGACAAGGGTGGCAATGACGATGGAGCAAATTAATATAACTTGCCAGTGTTGAGGAAGGGGCGAGAGTGAAACCAAAGCCCAATCGGTGTAGGTCGTATCGTTCACTTTACTGTCGTCGTTTCAAAATAAAGGGGATATGCACTTGGTCCTCCTTGTAGTTTAGGCACAAGGCATACATCACCATGTTGATACCGAGGCGGAATGTTATTTCGCGGGTTCGGTCTGCTGCTCCACGAATATCGTAGTCCCACTCTCCGTATTCATTTCGACTTATGGCGCCTGTTAAGTCATTGGCGTAGTGAATTACCGCGAGTCGGCTCTCAATGAAAATACCTTCGAGGTGAGCTCTAGCGGGGATGCGCCCTCCATGACGGTCGAGAAGATAGAAGCTCTTGTATAGGACATGACTCGATGGAACCCTTACAAAGGACTCATTATAGATAACGCGTTTGAGTTCGCGGCGAACGGCACGGTCAAATGGCCCCCCGATTTGGCCATCGGCAAGATCGATAAGAAGGGTTCCTCCTGATTTAAGGTGCTGTCGGAGGTTTGCAATTGCCAAGGTGCTCAGCGGAGGGAAGTTCTGATCGCCGGTCCATACTAAGAACGGATGGTTGAAGAGTTGTTCGGTTTCAGGGTTGACTACGGCCTCGTTTAACTCCACGTCGACGCTGGTGCGTTTTCGCAACTCCCAGGCAAGGCGGCTCAGTCCCCTTGGGTGGGGGTTCCAATTACCGCCAGGATGAGAGATGAGACCGAACTGAAAATTAGAAGAAGTTTCTTGGGCGCTAAGGTGGGTAGGTAGGGCAAAAAGAAGAAGCCCCAGTGTCATACCAAGTTGTCGATTCCATTGGGGGCGCTTCATTAATCTATTTCCCATGCAGAGATCACAATGAAGCTTCTTTATCATTTCTCTAAGAGGAATCCACCCTTAGATGTCAGGGGCCTCCTATAACCTGCCCCAATTTGACGTGTGAAGGACAGGAAAAGAGTCAATACGATGACCCATCGAACATCCTCCGCTTCGGCGAGGAGGCCCCGCCGAAAAAAGTCTAAGATTCCCACCGAGAGCCCCGGGCGCAAGGGGGTTTTGGTGGTGGTGGAATCTCCAGCTAAGGCCAAGACACTCAGAAAGTACTTGGGGCCTGGTTATGTGGTGAAGGCCTCTGTTGGTCATATTAGAGATCTGCCTCAAAGTTCTTTAAGCGTTGATGTGGACAATGGCTTTGAGCCTACCTACGAAGTAATGGCTGGTAAGTCCTCGGTTCTCAAAGACATTCGTCAGGCGGCTCGATCTGCCCATAGAATACTGCTTGCTCCCGATCCTGATCGCGAAGGTGAAGCAATTGCTTGGCATTTGGCTGAAGAATTGGGAGAGCAATTCCAAAACCGTATTCACCGAATCACCTTCAATGAAGTAACGAAGAAGGCTGTGCTTTGTGCGATTGAAAATCCACAACCTATTTGTCGGCCTCGTTTCGAATCGCAGCAGGCTCGTCGAATTCTTGACCGAATCGTTGGTTATATGCTCAGTCCTCTTTTGTGGATGAAGGTTCGCCGCGGGCTGTCGGCTGGGCGGGTTCAGTCCGTCGTTGTACGCATTTTGGTGGAACGAGAACAAGAAATTCGTGCATTTGAGCCGGAAGAATATTGGACTTTAGAGGCCATATTAGAGGGCGAAGAGGGCCCTAAATTTGTTGCGAAAGTTGTTCAATATCCCGGTGGGGAGTCGTTTAGGCCCGCCGATGAGGTCACCGCGCTCGTAGCCTTGAAAGACTTGTCGTCGGCGTCTTTTCGAGTTGATGATATAACGAATAAAAAGCGATTTCGTAAAGCTCCTGCGCCTTTTACGACATCTCGGTTGCAACAGGAGGCCGCGAAGAAACTTCATTTTACAGCGAAGCGAACGATGTCGGTTGCGCAGCAACTCTACGAGGGTGTAGAGCTCGGTTCCGATGGTTCAACGGGCCTGATTACCTATATGCGGACCGATTCAATTA
>CAXGXL010000410.1:0-4255 GCA_964013555.1 uncultured bacterium | reverse complement strand
ATCAAGATACTTGCGCCCAATTCTTGGGCCAAGGGGGCTACCTTCGAGTGGAGCCTTGGACTCTGGTAGGTCAGTGCTAAATCCGCCCCCTGCTTAACCGCAGCCTCTGCAATTCCGTAAGCAATACTTCGATGGTTCGCGATTCCAACCACCAAGCCCTTTTTTCCTGCTAGAATTCCCATGCAAAGGCACTACCTAATTTTCGAGCAGAAGGCCAATGATGATCGAGCCGATTGAAGTCAAAAACCTCAAACTGCCTTCTCCCAATTGAATGATTTTTTAAGAGACACCCAATCCTTTATAATCCGAAGACAGAATTTAGGACCACCCTTGGTGCACCAACCAAGCAATATCGACTATCGAGTTCGCTTATTGTGTTTAGCTCGATAAATTTGCTTCGATGCCTTGTTTTGAGCCCAGTTTATGCAAATCCGTTCTTTTTTACTTAATCGCCCATCGGACCAAGCAGCCCTCTTCATTGCGCGAATCTTGCCTTGCTCTTTTCGAAGCTGAAAAGCCTCCGCCACCGTAAGGGCTTTACTTGTAACTCCCTGTCGAATTCGATCCTGTTGATTCGATTGACGTTTGGTTATCTTTCCCCCCGTAGCAGTCCCCAGTGCAACGACAAAAACCACGGATACCATCGCCCCAAAGACTACCAGATCCCCCAGAATACTTTTATAATTCAAACACTTAAGCATCTACGATTCCTTATAAAGTTGGCTCTACGCTCCCCGTATTCAGTCAAACCCTTCTTCGGAAAAAAGGTTGCGCGAAAGTTTCTAGCCCCTCAAGACTCCATGATCGGAAAACCCAAGCTCATCCGGTCCCCCCAATGGGTTGAAAGACCCCTCCGAGAGGAGTAAGACAGTCGCCAACAACAGGCCACACAGACCAATCAACGTGGAGAAAAGATGTCTTACCAAAAAATAACACCACCAACGAGTGGTGAGAAAATAACAATTTCTGAAGATGGAAGCCTAAAAGTACCCAATAATCCAGTTATTCCGTTTATCGAAGGGGATGGTATCGGCCCCGACATCTGGAAAGCATCGCAACCTGTTTTTGATGCTGCAGTCGAAAAAGCCTACGGCGGAAGCCGAAAAATCACCTGGTTTGAGATCTTCGCTGGTGAAAAAGCACTAGAAGTCTATGGGGACGACCAATGGCTCCCTCAAGATACCTTAGATGCAATCGATGACTATGTCGTATCCATCAAAGGCCCTCTCACAACCCCCGTAGGTGGCGGAATTCGCTCCCTCAACGTCGCTATTCGACAAAAACTCGACCTCTACGCCTGCGTTCGACCAGTTCGTTATTTCAATGGAGTCGCTTCTCCCGTCAAAGAACCAGAGAAATTGAACGTGGTTATTTTTCGTGAAAACACTGAAGATGTTTACGCAGGGCTCGAATGGAAAGAAGGCAGCAAGGAAGCAGAAGCCCTTGTTCGACACCTCAACAGCGGCCCCGCTAAGGGCCTGGGTAAAACAATAAGAACCGACAGCGGAATTGGAATCAAACCGATCTCCGTCACGGGTTCACAACGGCTAGTTCGCCGTGCAGTTCAGTACGCCCTCGACAACAACCTGCCCTCGGTGACCCTAGTTCACAAAGGCAACATCATGAAATTCACCGAAGGCTCGTTCCGCGACTGGGGTTACGAAATGGCCGAGGCTGAATTTGGAGATAAAGTTATTAGTGAAAGCCTCTTATGGGACCAGCACGACGGTAAAATGCCCGAGGGAAAGATTTTGATTAAGGATCGCATCGCGGATGCAATGTTTCAACAAATTCTTCTTCGACCCGATGAGTACTCGGTCATTGCCACAACCAACCTAAACGGAGATTATCTATCAGATGCCTGTGCCGCGCAGGTTGGCGGCCTTGGACTCGCACCGGGTGCCAATATAGGGGACAAATCTGCCTGCTTTGAAGCCACGCATGGCACCGCCCCGAAATACGCTGGACTAGACAAAGTAAATCCATCCAGCGTTATTCTCTCCGGCGCGATGATGTTGCGACACCTAGGCTGGTCAGAAGCCGCCGATCTCATTGAAAAAGGGCTCGAAGGTGCAATCAACGCAAAAACCGTAACGTATGACTTAGAAAGACAGATGGAAAACGCCACACTCCTCAAATGCAGCGAGTTCGGTCAAGCCATCGTAACAAATATGTAGGAATTTTTGGTGCCGTTGTTTGAGCCGACGGCACCAATTTACAAGCTATACCTTAATTCTAAAGAGGAGGTATCCCATGGCTCGCACGTTTGAACGTCCTAAAATCGCACTCATTGGCTCCGGCCAAATCGGTGGTAACTTGGCCCTTTTCGCGGCCCAAAAACAACTCGGAGACGTCGTCCTTTTTGATATTGTCGACGGCATGGCCAAAGGCAAAGCATTGGACCTTGAGCACATGGCTCCCGTACAATACTTTGATTCAAAAATAATCGGCACAAGCTCTTACGACGACGTTGCTGGCGCAGACGTTGTAATTGTAACAGCCGGTATTCCCCGAAAGCCCGGGATGAGTCGAGACGACTTATTGGACACTAACGTCAAAATCATGAAGGACGTAGCAACCAATCTCAGAGATACCTGTCCGGATGCCTTTATCATTTGTATCTCCAACCCCTTGGACGCCATGGTTTACACCATGAAGCAAATCACCGGTCGCCCCGCTTCTCATGTTGTTGGAATGGCTGGGGTTCTTGATTCTGGTCGATTCAAGTATTTTATTGCGGAAAAACTGAATGTATCAGTAGAAGACGTAAATGCATTTGTGTTGGGCGGTCACGGCGACACAATGGTTCCTGTTATCGACTACTGCTCTGTTGGCGGTGTCCCGCTTACCCAGATGATGGCCCGCGAAGACATCGAGGCCATTGCCAATCGCACTCGAAAAGCTGGCGGTGAAATTGTAGGACATCTGAAAACCGGGTCTGCATTCTACTCCCCTGCAGCATCGGCTATCGCAATGGCAGAAGCCTACCTACGTGATAAGAAACGCGTTCTTCCAGCCGCAGCTATGTGCAATGGTGAATACGGTGTAGACGGTCTCTATCTTGGAGTTCCGGTCATTATAGGAAAAGATGGCGTTGAAAAGGTCATTGAGGTGGAACTTTCCGACCAAGACAAAGCCCTTCTCCAAACCAGCGTAGACGCGGTTGCAAAATTAGTAGAAGAGGCTAAAAAGCGCATTTAAGTGGGCAATTTCTGCCCGCATCGAGCTAAATCGCTCGCTGACCCCTTGTCGGCGGGCGATTTCGTTGGAAGACAATTTCCATAATTATAGCTCTGATATAGAATCTTAGAGGCTACATCGACTTCGATATAGCTCAGTTTGAAAAATGACAACCAAAAAGAATCAATTCACATGAGCTGGGTGAAGACATTCGCAAAATCGTCTATCGGTGCCAAAGTCGTTATGGCTTTCTCCGGATTGATCGTGCTTGGTTTTGTTCTCGGACATATGCTGGGAAACCTCCAAATTTTCCTTGGACAAGAAGCATTGAACTCCTATGCAGAACTCCTGCACAACACTCCACTTCTTCTATGGGGTACACGCATTGTAGTCGGCCTATCCATCGTAGCACACATCGCCAGCGGTATTCGCCTTTCTCTACTCAATCAGCAAGCACGGCCACAGCGATACGCACAAAAAGCGTACGTTCGAGCCACAATAGGCTCCCGTAGTATGCGGCTCTCAGCGCTGGTTCTTTTTGCGTTCATCGTCTACCATTTACTGCATTTTACCCTCGGAGTTACTCACCCCGACCACAAAGCACTCGTGGATGCAGCGGGAAGGCCCGATGTTTATTCGATGGTGGTCCTAGGCTTCAAACAACCTGTTGTTGCAATTAGCTACATCGTTGCAATGCTCTTGTTGGGCTTGCATTTAAGCCATGGAGCATCAAGCATGTTTCAAAGCCTAGGTATGCATCACAAAAAATACAATGGTTTTCTCAATGCAATTGGTCCGGTTTTAGCTACGGTTATTGTAGTAGGCAATTGCTCGATGCCACTAGCAGTCTTATTCGGAGCCATTGGGCTCCCGGGAGGAGTACAATAATGAAACTCGACCCAAACATCCCAGAAGGGCCCATTGAGGAAAAGTGGAATAACCACAAATTCAAAATGAAGTTGGTTAATCCTGCCAACAAGAGAAAATATAAAATCATTGTTGTGGGCTCGGGCCTTGCCGGCGGTGCCGCCGCGGCCACCATGGCTGAGCTTGGGTATGATATCGAGTGCTTCTG
>CAXGXL010000409.1:0-4276 GCA_964013555.1 uncultured bacterium | reverse complement strand
AGCGTAGCAGGTATACAAGAGACTAGCTGAGTTTGTTGCTTAGTCGATATTTCATTCCAGCTTCCCTCTCCGAGCCAAAAGTCAAGAAGCTCTTGCGCTAATTGTGGGAACAGCTCCTCGTTTGAGGCTTCAAGGTGAAATGACCTAAAGGCTTCACAGGTGTCGCGGTAAGCATCTTGGTCGCGTTGGGCATCTAAGGCACAAAAGGTATTCGGTTCATAGAGACTCAGAGAGAGAACTTGCTCGGGGATATGAGTGGCTATCAACGCGACAAGGGTAGCTCCATGGGAATGTCCAACGAGATGAACCGGGGCATTCAAGGTGTCAATCAGCCGAAGGATAGGGTGAATTTGGTCTTCAAGGGTCATGGGGCGTTTTAGAGGCCAGTTGGGTGATTGCCCATAACCGTATTGGTTGACCGCAATCAGATGATGGCTTGTATCGAACTCTTCGATTAATGCGCGCCATTGAAGAGCATGAGAAGCAGCTGCGTGACAAAGGATGATGGGCGAGCCCTCTCCATATTCAAAGATCTCTAGGGATGTCAGAATACACCTCTCGGGTGGGATTAAGTGTTTGTTATTGAAACTCCGGATTATCTATGGGTTGGTACACCAAATGTCTATTCTGAATCTTCAAATTGGCCAATATTACATGTATCACTTCGAATATCCGTATCTTTAATGGTTCGGAGATTCTAATGGAGGAAGTTAAAATGGCAGTATGGGCGCTCGTGAGCGTTGATTAAGCTATTTTACTAACCACCCTATTGAGGTTTGGTGAGCCAATCCGAGTTCAATAGATTGTCGGGGTCGAGCTTTTTCTTCAACTCAAGAAAGTCATCGAACATTGGGTATATTTGTTGTAACGTCTTGTTAGCGGCTTTCGGATGGTAGCCGTGATAATAAGGTTTACCGCCCAATTTGGTAACGCGCTCAAATAAGGATGCAAGTCTGTCCTTTATGCGTGTGACATCTTTTTGGCTTTTCTTATGGAAGGTAAAAGCCAAGCCAAAGACCACTTGTTTTTCTTCTTCGGCACAAGGCTCTGGGTAAGGAAGAAAGGAGTGATACTCAGAAGTTCCTTGGGCTAAGCGTATAGGATAAACATGTAGCCAAGATTGGTCTATTTTCGCTATTTCTACTAATTCTTCAAACAACTCCTTAAATGCCGAAAAAGAGACGCAATACTCGCTCCAGAGCCAAAAATCGGTTAACTCTGCTTGCAAATTATAACCGCCGGGTAATGTGAATCTATTGAGTTTACACCTAACCAGTTGGGATATTCCAAAGACCTTCTCGCCTTGGATGTAGTTAAAAGTTTTATTAAAGGAGCGCAGATCTGATTTGTCGCTTTTGTTTTTGCCACAAATATTGACCAGAAACGGCCGATTCTTAGAGATGATAAGGGTTAAGAAATGGTAGTTAAAGTCGAGCCTAAAAGAATGCTCAATGGCGTCAATTAGGCCCGAAGGAGCAGGCAATATATAAATCTCGCTTCGCAAGAAGACTTGTTTGCGATCAATGACCCGTATTTGCGCGGACAAGATAATGCCCAACTGCCCTTGACCTCCGAGGACAGAATGAAAAATTTCCGGGTTTTTCTTTTTGGAGCAAGAAAGTCTACCGTTGGTGAGCGTCAGCAGTTCTAGGGATTCGACATGATCTGATAAGAAGCCGAACTCAACGGAATTGTATCCTATCCCCCCCGCAGATAAATACCCCCCCAAGGTGAGGTCCAATTGATCACCAAGCACGGGAAGCATTTTTTTATGTTGGGCCAAGAATTTTCCGATTTGCTCTACGGTCGCTGTTGCTGAGCATTCAACAATATCAGGAGTAACCATCTTGAAGAATACGGGTAGCTCTCGAAGGAAGAGGCGAAAGCCCGAGCGAGCGCTTAATGTCAAGCCATTGGATGAATGAGCGGAACCGCAGATATTGAGTCTTTGTTTTTCCTGAAACGCTTGTGCAACAATCCTTTCTAATTCATTAATGCTTTGAGGAACCTTTAGAGCTTGAGGACCTTTGTCTATGTAGCGACCGAAGTCTCTATCTTTGTGCAGCTTGTGCCTTATGGGCCTGAAGGTGTCATGAAACGTACTGGGGAGCACAAAGGCGAACACCCGAGCATAAAGCAAGTGCAGATACCCAAATAGGATTCTGAGGCGCTGGTGCAGCATGTGAGATAGCCTAGTCATGAAATCCCATTAAATCAAAATTGGCTAATGGGCTTGAGTAGAAAACAAGTCAAGCCATGGCTGAGTGCGTATGGGGTGGCCTGGCCTTTTTCCATTTACCAGCCTTTGTGTCTCTCGTGCTCTTTATTTTGAAGCTCCGTTTTTACCTATTGGTACCGGTAGGGATCTTTTTCGGTTTATTGGCAACTGGTGCCTCAAAGCGGGCAAAACTTGGCGGGTAGTCTTGGAGCCATTATCAAAAAGTTGATTTGTTCTAGATGTTTGCGAAAGTTTCTGCTGGAGTTGCACTGGGCTGCATAGACTAGCAAAGACGATGAACTCGGTGATGATTCCATTCAATTGGCCTTAGGGCGTTATAATATCGGCGCATATCCATAGATTAGAGGCCCAGCCGCTTAACCGGGAATCTGTGCTGCTGAAATCGCGAAACCTCCCTAATATCAATTAGAAAATTCCAATATGACGTATTTTATAAAGGTGGTTTGCTTATTGCATACCATTTGAGCGGCGGCCAATAGCAACAAAGTGGCGCACCGACGAGTCTATTGGGTTTTGAGATCTCTTCTGGCGTTTCATGGGCGGGTTAATGGCAGGGATACTGGTTGGTGCGAGCCAACCACCGGTACAACCTCGAAAAAAGACGAACGAAATGAACTTAGTGGCGATAATTCAATCGGATGACGGCTATTTGCACTCCACATTGGCAAACCAGGCTGGAGATGGAAAGTGTAGAGGCCAAGGTGGGATCCCTAACTTCAGAGTGAGTAAAGTATGACAAGTCGGCGGTGTGACAAAGTCCTGATTGTGACTGGGAGCATGATAACTGCCCAGGATAAATCACTGTGGCATGCTTTTAAGAAGCAGTTGGAGTCCTTTCGGGCGTCTAGTGGCGCTTGGCTCGATATTAGAACCAAAATCATGATCGCTGAGGATGTATTGGCTCACCGGTTGTATCGAAAGTCTCGGGCCTATCGACGCTCTTCAGAGCGTGACGTTATAGAGCCGTTTTTTGCCAGTGGCCGAACTTATCATTCCCCAGAGTTGACCGAGGTTGTTTTGGCTACGGGGCTCGCCGCAGAGGGCATTGAGTTCGAGACTGCCAGTTACAGCGAACTTTACGCAAATAGACGATTGCGCCGCAGACTCCTCAAGGAGTGCGGCTGCGTTTTTGCGTCTACCACGCTTCTTCGCGATTTCAGTGAGTTTAAGCCCCTAATCAAGATGCTTAAAGAGAAGAACAACCGCATCGTTGTTGGTGGGGCGTTAACCACAATGCTTCCCCAGGATGCGGAGGGTCGCTACGAGGACATTGACCTTTTGGCCGTAGGCTATGGGGAATTATTGATTCCCAATATAGCAAACTGGGTTAAGTCGAATTACACCGATTTAGCGGTGCCCGAGGGCGGACGGATTGAAAAACGAAAGACTCATTCGGTTTTATTCAGTGGCGTCCCCAAGACCAAAGATCTCGATTTCTTGCCTCGGCCCGATTGGTCGTTGATGGAACGACATCATAAGCGTTCATTTTCGATGGTGTATTACGAGTCGGTGCGGGGTTGCCCTTATCGCTGTGCTTTTTGCAATTACCCGTTTTTATTTTCGGACAATAAGTTTCGATATAAATCCGCCGAGAAAATAGCAGAAGATTGGGAATTTTACGCGAAGGCCGGGGCTGAGTACATAACCTGCTTAGACAGCCTCTTTACGATGCCGAAGCGTCGTTTATTGAAGCTTTGCCAAATTCTTATTGAGCGCAATATTAAGATAAAGTGGATCTGCTACGCGCGAGCTGACGACCTCACAGATATCGAGGTGTGCAAGGCTATGAAAGCAGCGGGCTGTCACCAACTCCAAATAGGCCTCGAGTCCGGGAGCCAAGAGATTCTCGACAATATGGTCAAGCAATGTACCGTCGAAAAGAATATCGAGGCACTCCTCAATTGTCGAAAAGTCGGTATCACCACGGCGGTGACAGCGATGATGGGATTTCCTGGTGAGACCGAAGATACCGTAGAAGAAACGATTGAGCTTTTTCGAAAAACGAAGCCTGATTTTTATTATGCGGCTGCTTTTAAT
>CAXGXL010000408.1:0-4276 GCA_964013555.1 uncultured bacterium | reverse complement strand
AAAATGCAGGGCGAAATCAATATTGTATTCTAATTCATTATCCGCTCTAGAGGGCGTCTGCTCCCGTATCGCCCGTGCGAATCCGAATGACTTCATCAACCGGTAAAACAAAAATCTTACCATCCCCGATGCGTCCCGTGTGAGCAGATTTTGTTATTGCTTCAATCACTTGCGAAGCTCTCTCATCAGGAATTACCACCTCCAACTTAACCTTCGGGAGAAAATCGACCACGTATTCTGCTCCTCGATATAGTTCAGTGTGCCCTTTCTGCCGGCCCACCCCCTTCACCTCAGTGATGGTAATCCCCTGAATCCCGATTTCTTGTAGAGCTTCCTTAACTCCATCTAACTTAAAGGGCTTTATGATTGCTTCAATTTTCTTCATCGGACTGCTCAACCTTCCCATTATTCCCACTTCTCCTTCGAAGTGCGCCCCGAAACACCTAGATACGAATAAATCGATGCCACGATATGAAAAGAAACGCAAAGGTTGAACAACTATATAGTTATTCAAAAATATCCCCCCAAATCCGAGCATATTCCTGAAAATTTCAGCAACGAAGCCTGGGCAAGCACTCAATTCTTTTCCAGACCTTCAGAATTCGGTATGAATCCTAGTACGATTGACCAATGACTTTAGAGCAACCTACATCTCTTCTATCTGAGTTAACCGATGGGCTATGCCGCGGCCGTATTTGTATGGGAGAAATTGCCGGTATTAGTCCTGAAGAGCTGGATGCTCTATTTGAACTTGGTGCACAGCGTCTAGATACCGGACGCCATCAAGACGCAGTTCAAGTTTTTGCGGGGCTCGTTTCTCTTTTCCCTTACAATGCAAAACACTGGCGAGCCTACGGAATTTCTTTACACCGAGTGGATCGACTCCAAGCAGCCATTGCCGCTTACAAAGCAGCACTGCTAATTGAGCCGGACCATCTTGAAACACAATGCTACTATGGCGAAGTCCTCCTCTACTTGAATCACCTTGACGATGCTGAGAAAATTCTCGAACCGCTCCTAACGTGTGGTCGGCCGGACCTAAAAAAGCGAATAGAGACACTCCTGCGCTTTCTTAACCGGGCGCGCGATACCAATGAACCTCTCGCAGTTCCCCAAGCCAATAATCTCGCGGAAAACAAGAACTCAAACAACCAGCAAGAAGTAGCGGCCCCCAGAACGGATTCCACTCCCCAAAAAACTTCAGAGAAAACCGAAACCGCAAATGAGCTAGAAAAACAATTCGAATCAGACCAATCACTGCGCTCCAAGGAGCCCTACTTTGAATTGGAAGACGGTCGTACACTGCCCCTGAATCCAAGTACCTTTGAACAAAAAAGAGATGCACAAGCCCCACCCGAAGCATTAGACGAAGGCGAAACCACGAGCACATCACTTGCCTACCACCCAGCAACCGAGTCCCCTAATGAATCAGGTCGCGAACGCACTCAAACAGCGATTGTTCCACGTAGACAACTCCGCCTCAACGACCCATCCCGCGACGAAGGAACTGCAATCATTCCTGGGCGACCAGCCCACCGAGCCCAACTCGCCAACCAAGAAGCTCCTAAGCCAAGTGGCCGCCCAGAAATTACTCACACAGCTATTATCAAAAGAAGGCAACATCTGCCCCTGTGCGATGAGCAGACGCAAATCACACCTGACACGTACTTTGAACCGAATTCCTCCGAGAAAAAACAATGACCGCTCCCTCTGATATAAAGAATCCTTATGTGATTCTTCCATGGGCACAAGCCAGCAGTCACGACTCTATTGAGCACGTCTTTCATTCAATTACTCGTCAACGAGTTCAAGACGATGTGCATGCTGCAAAGGTCCGCTCCACTAATCTCCCCACTCAATCCACGCCAACTCCCCCAAAGCAGCAACCAGTCCCGCAAAAAGCAGCCGAGTCTGCAAGCCTTGCTCCCCCTCTGGGCACGTTACCCTACTCCCCATTGCCAGAAATTCCCGAAACCGACCGTCCGCTCTATGTCCAAGAAGAACTCTTAAGCGTCGCGGTAGCGCTAGACGTGCTCTCCACAAGTACTCGCTCCCTAGAGCACGATGAAACAATCCTCTCTAAATTAACGGAAACCCTCGTGACTCTCGGGCACTTAAGTGGAGCAACGGACATAGACCACAATCGATTACTTAGCTTTGCACGCAGCCCAGCTGGTGAAACCAGGCAGAGGCTAGCGGTGCAATTAAGCGAAGCAATGGAAGAAACGCGCCAACTCAAAACACAAAGCCCACGAAATCACCCAGCCACTGCGAATACCCCCGAACACATCGGGCTCTCGCTTGAATCATTAGAGCACATGGCCGATCAAGCTATCTTGGAGGCCTATCTCTTAATTGAAAGCCGGCCTTTGATGGAATACAAACAAGCGTAGCAACCGAAAAGAGCTGCTTTGAAGTCCTTCGGCGACGAGCCATAGGCATATATTTGCCCCTATTATCACAAAACCGCTTTGCACCTCTTTTCTATCCATGGTAGCTCCTAAGCTGCGCAACGCGTCAATATAGGAGCAAACCAACGGAGGGATTCGCCATGGTACTGGACATCGGTCAACGTCTTGCTGGAAAATTACGAGGGTTTGTTGCAGAGCCCATCGAACGTGGGACTCACCAAGCTGCCACCCTTGCTATTGCAGCTAGCAAAGGAGGTGTTGGAAAAACCACAACCGCCATTAACCTTGCCGCGACATTTGCCCGACGAGGAAAGAGGGTTCTTCTCATTGATCTAGATCCCCAAGCACACGTTGCTGCGTCCCTTCGTGCCCAGCAGCCAAGCGGACAGGGCTTTTTATCAGACGTTCTAATGGGAAAATATCGAGAAGTTAACGAAGTTGTCTTCAATTCAGGCATCGAGAACCTCATGCTTGCCGGCAGCGACAAAACTCTCTCTGAAACCGAAATGCTCCTATCCACTAAAATCGGCAAAGAGCTTCTGCTCGACGGAGCATTGGCTATTACCCGCAGCCACTACGATCTGATTATTCTCGACTGCCCCCCTAATCTAGGTACCCTAACCCTAAATGCGTTATGTGCTGCCGACCAACTGCTCATTCCCTGCGACATGTCTATTCTTGCCCTTGAGGGAGTCGGCGATATCCTCAATGCCGTTGAAACACTTCGAAGTAGACTGAGCCGTCACATCCACATTGCAGGAATCGTAGCAACGCGAGTGGATGGTCGAACGACTCGAATGAACTCAGACATCCTTCAGAGTTTCCAAGATCTATTCGGAGATGCCCTCTTATCTACCAAGATACCCCTCAATTCAGCCGTTAACAAAGCTCACCTTGCAGGTAAAACTGTCTGGGATTTCGACAAGCGCTCACCGGGAGCAATCGCCTACAACGCCTTAGGCGCTGAATTATCATCAGGGCTGGGGCTTCAAGAGAAGCCATCCCAAAATCATCGTGCTAAACCAACTATGGCATTTCAAACACGTACCAATTAGCCCCCCGCCCTTTCATTCTGGCTGGGACGGTTTAAACGCACAAAGCAACACCTCCATCCAGTACAAAGCAATGGCAATGCATTTAAACTCTCAGCGCGAAACAATAACAGAGGCTGCATTGTACGAAGAACTCAATCGCCTTGGCTTCGAATCTTTTCGCCCAGGGCAACTTGAGGCCATCCAAACGCTTCTCTCTGAAAAAAACTTGCTACTGGTCGCGCCCACTGGCGGTGGCAAGAGCCTAACTTATCAACTCCCAGCCAGTATTCTACCCGGAACAACCCTTGTCATCTCACCGCTCATTGCGCTGATGAATGATCAAGTGAACTCGTTGGATAAAGCAGGTATCCGTGCCACCTACTTAGCCTCCACCCTACCCCGTGACGAGTTGCAAAACCGATTGCGTCAAATTCAAGCAGGGCACTACAAAATTGTTTATGTCTCCCCCGAGCGACTTTCGTTCACGGGGTTTCGTAACATCCTAGAAAATCTAATCTGCCCGCTAATTGCAATCGATGAAGCTCATTGCATTAGCGAATGGGGTCATGACTTTCGACCCGAATACATGCGAATTCATGAAACCCTGCAGCTCTTACCCAATGCTCGTATAATGGCGTGTACCGCGACAGCAACACCTATTGTTCGCGATGAAATCCTCGCCAAACTGAAACTGCCCCCGACAACTCCACAAATACTCAAAGGATTTGCTCGACCCAATTTGGCACTCAATTGCATCGACCTTCGCTCCAAGAAGGAACGAATTAAACATACCGACGCAATGTTGTCCAAAGCCCTTGGAGGCCCCGGCAG
>CAXGXL010000407.1:0-4276 GCA_964013555.1 uncultured bacterium | reverse complement strand
CCCGGGCCAACGTTCACTTTGATTATATCGGCTCCGGCCTCACACAACGCTCGCGTCCCACCTTCGGTACAAACATTTCCCGCCACCAGAGTCACATCCTTACCAACCGCATCCCTAACGGCGCGAATCGCATCAAGCATTCTACGTTGATGACCGTGAGCCGTATCCAAAACGAGAAAATCGACTCCCATCTCAACTAGTGCTGCAGCCTGTTTCGCCGCGCTAGTTGAGATCCCGACGGCTGCCGCTACCATCAACTCTTCGCGAGAGTTTAAAGCCGGTTTCAAAAGCTCAAGCCGAACAGCGTCATCCTTAGTCAAAATTCCCGCCAAGCGCCCTTGCTCATCAACAACAGGCACTGCTTTGAGACGCTCTTTCTCCATTAACAAGAACGCCTCTCGATTGTTGGACCCTACGGGAATTGTAATAGGAGATTTCGCCATGATCGATTCTGCAGATGTGTACTGATCTCTGTCCCGCAAATCCGCATGGGTTATAATACCTAAGGGCCTCCTCTGCGCATCAACAACCACAACCATATCGTGAGAACGTTTGCGGATAATTCCCTGCACATCACGAAGAGTTTCGCTAGGAGAAACCGATAAGGGTGTATCGTAGCGTATATCCGCTGACTTAAGGTGACTCACAATCCTCGATACGGTTTGCAGGTCCATATCTTGAGGCAATACGCCAATGCCACCGTAGCGCGCCATGGTCTCAGCCATGCGTTTGCCAGTTACCGCATTCATATTGGCAGAAACGATAGGGTGAGATCCGCCCAAAAAGTCAGGCGGTGTCAAGTCAACATTCAATCGGGAAACACCATCAAAAAAATTAGGTAGAATAAAAACATCTTCAAGAGAAAGCTCCAAAGCTGCATCGCGTTCAGGGTGTAAGTACTTCACGATTCATGTCTCCTATCGGCATTAGCTCTGCCTAGTCTGTCGCATTTTACAGGCTGCGATCCTTCAATAACGAAGCTCAAAGAAATTCCCAAGGCGCTTTCTCCAAAAAAAATATTCTTACTGAAATTGGTTAGATTGTGAGGTTTTGCAAGAAGAAAACGAGTAACTAGAAATCGAGTTTCCCCCGCCCAAAACCAGCAAGTGTCGCGACGAAGACGAATAAGAGGTCAGGCTGCCCTGTTGCGGGGCACGGCTTCTAGATTAACGGAAACGACCTTACTCATGCCAGGATCTTCCATCGTAATTCCATAAAGTCTATCAATTGAACTCATTGTGTTTTTGTTGTGAGTGATCACAATGAATTGCGATACTTTTGAAATCTCGCGCAACATTTCATTGAAACGCCCCACATTGGCTTCATCGAGAGGCGCATCGACCTCATCGAGTACGCAAAACGGGCTCGGCTTAATCAAAAATATGGAGAATATGAGAGCCGTGGCAGTAAGGGCTTTCTCGCCTCCAGATAGAAGTCCAACGTTCTGCAGCTTCTTGCCGGGAGGCATAGCAATAATATCAACACCGGCTTCAAGCATATCCTCCGAATCAACCAGCTCCAGCCTGGCTTCGCCACCACGGAAAAGGCGTGGAAACACCTTCACAAACATTTCATTAACGGAGTGGAAGGCCGCTTCAAATCGTTCCCGACTGACTCGATTAATTCGATTGATAGCTTTGCGCAGTGAATCCAATGCGTCTTGTAAATCCTGACGCTGCTCACTTAGAAAAAGATGTCTTTCTTCCACTTCGGCACACTCTTCAATAGCGGTCAAATTAATGGACCCCATCCCCTTAATTTTTCTCTCCAGCTCTTCTTTCTTATGCGCTTGGTCCTCATCCGGAACGCCGAGATGATGATAGTCCCCCATCACCATCAAGAGATTCAAATCATAGCGTTCTTCAATCTGATCGAGAACGCGAATTCGATCCATTTCTATTTTCTGAAGAGCCATCCTGCATGCATTGAGTTGTTCGTGCTTAGATTGACCGCCTCTGCGTAGACTGCGCAATTCACTTTCTCTTTGACTTATCCCCAGGCGTTTCTCTTCGTATTCAGCCCGCGCGGCACTAAGAGCCTCGCGCATTTTTTGCACTTCCAAAACCAAGGCCTCTGAAGATATTTCGACTTCAGAGAGTTTCTCACGAAGGTCCAAAACAAACTCATTGCCTTCGGTGACAATCCTCTCATTGCGTTCTAACCGCTGCAACAATTCTGCTTCGGTAAATTGCGAACGGTCATAAGCCAATTTCATCGCTCGCAATTGCTCGTCTCTTCCGCTTATCTTAACCTTCAAAACCGTCAAGCCTTCTGTACAAAGCTCGAGTTCTTCAGCCAATACCATCCGCTTGCTCTGCAACTCTTCAATTTGCAATTCAATATGTTCTTGACTCGCTTCGGCTTCTTGCGCTCCTCTAACCGCCAACTCTCTCTCCGCCTGAATCCCCTCTAACTCTTTTAGCCGAAGCTCCACTTCGAAAGACAGTACTTCGGCTCTATCTAGGTAGCGAACAACTTCGGATTCCGAAGCCTCAAGATCCTTGGTTAACTCGGCCAACTCAATCTCAGAACTACGAATATCCTTGTCTAGTTGCTGTACATCAATTTCGGCTTGCAGTCGCTTCTGAGTCAACTCTTCTTGAGTTGTTGCTAGAGTCTCAATCCTCTCACCGAGAATTTGCACCTGATTCTCTAGTTCTCGAATTTCCCGCTGTTTCGCAAAAACACCACCATCCCGAAGAGCTCCACCAGAAACTCCCCCGTTCCGAAAAAGACAATCACCATCTAAGGTGACCAAGCAAGCACCGGAGATATTCTCAAAACGTCCATCATCGAGCACCTTCGCACCCTGCTCTAGGTCCTCAACAAAATAAACCGACTTTAATAGTACCTCGGCTAAAGCACGGTACTCAGAATCTACATTCACCAAGTCAATAGCCCGACCTAGCGTTCCTTCAACCTGAGGCGAGTCTGGTACCGAAGTGCCTTGAATTTCTTTCGGCAAAAAACCTCCCCGTCCAGCATCCGCCTCGCGGAGAAACTCAATGGCAGCAAGTCCTGCTGCTCGATCTTCAACAACAAGGTACTGAAGAGAGGTTCCTAGAGCGGACTCAAGAGCTCGCTCGTACCGCTCCTCGGTGGTCAGTTTTTCGGCCACCGTCCCCAAAATACCACGAGCCACGCTCTGGGGAACACTGCAAAGCTCTCCACTATCGCCATTGTCTTTACCCAATAAGACTCTCGCGCCCTCGGGAAAGTCCTCCAACCGCGAAGCTATCTCCAGCAAGGACGACAATCGTGCATTGCGCTCAGCTAATTCACTGCGAGCGCCAAATAACTGCTCGTTAGTTTCCTCAAGGGAAGTCGAAAGAAGCTCTTGTTGCTCTAAGAGCAAAGCATGTCGCTCGGTCCATCCCTCTAGTTCAGAAGTCAATTCTCCTTTCCGCTCTTGTAGCTGGGCCCGACGCTCTTTTGCATCGAGCTCTTGAGCATGAATCGAGGTCTGCTCCTGACGGGCTGATTCTAAACGATTCGAAATATCCTGATGCTGCTTTTCCAAGCCAACCAAATGAGTGCGTTGTTGCGCAGCGCCGTGGACCTGCTCCAATGCATCTTTGCGGGCATTCTCCAATGCCTGTTCAATACTAGAAACAGCCTGTTGAGCGAGGGTTACTTTTTCTTCAGCTTCAGCAATCATCGCTTCATCATCGATGGAGTTTCCGTCTAGCTCCTTCATCTCCTCTTTAACCCGTGCAATTTCGTCACGAACTTCTCGTAGACTATGCTTGGCTTCTTCGGTGTCGCTTGATGCATCCTCGATACGTTGAGTTGCATCTGTGGATTGTTCACGCCAGTGATTCAGGTCGCGCTCCATTGCAACTAACTTAGTATCTGCCGCTGAGCTTTCTTGCTGTTGGAGTTGAAGTCGCTCTTCCTCTTCTAAGAAAAGTAATTTCTCGGAATCAATACTAGCTTCAAGGGCCGCAATTGCTACATCGCCGCCTTCCACATCTTTCTCTAATGTATCAAGTTGAGATTTCTTAACCTTATTGTCCGCCATCAGCTCAAGAATTCGAATCGAAGCTACATGAAGATCAAGATCACGCAGCTCGTTTCGGAGTCGCTTATACCGTGCTGCTTTTTGGGCCTGACGTTTAAGAGACGCTAATTGTCGCTCAAGCTCTCCGATAATATCGTTGACACGAAGCAGATTCTGCTCCGTGCTTTTGATACGCCTCTCTGCAGCTTTTTTTCGAGCTTTGAACTTGGTTATACCAGCAACTTCCTCAATCAATGTTCGCCGCTGCTCTGGCTT
>CAXGXL010000406.1:0-4281 GCA_964013555.1 uncultured bacterium | reverse complement strand
AGGTAATCTTGGTGGGTTGGACTCAGCGCAATAATGTGGTGCCATCCGCCGTCGATCTGGGGTAAGCAAATGCCCGAATAGGGGTAATTCGTTGTTCTTCCCCCAACCATGGCGCCACTGCTAGGTCCTGAAGGGTCAATCCAATAGCGTTTGCGTTGAAAAGCATAGGTGGGAAGCGGTATGGGCGAGGCGTTAACCGGCTCAAAGAAGGCATGCCAATCAACCTGCGCTCCTCCGCCGTGCACTTCGCACAGAGCACTTAGAGCCGTTGTCCAATCGTCTCGCTTACCCCGCAGAGAATGCACCCATTGAAGACCTGAATCCGTCGGGGCACACTGCCTTCCCAAACTCGTCAAGACAGGATCAGGACCCACTTCAATAAAGCACGTTGCGCCCTGGTCGATAGCCGCCACAATCCCATCGCAAAACAAAACCGCCTTGCGAATATGCTCCACCCAATACTCGGTCGTTCCAATTTCCGGCCCCGCTTTTAGTCCTGACACGTTGCTAATGAGCGAAAGGGTCGGCTCATAAAAGACCACCCTTGAAATTTCTTCTCTAAAAGCGTCAAGCATGGGCTCCATAAGGTGCGAATGAAACGCGTGAGAGACTTCTAAAAGCGTTGTCTTGTGGCCTTCTTCTTCGAAGTGAGCCACAACCCTTTGCACTGCCTCTTCGTCACCGGAGACAACGGTCTGCAGCGGTGAGTTTTGGCCCGCTATTCCAACCGTATCTTCAGCGCCAAGGGTTTGTATGGCTTGGAGTACCGCATCGCTCTGTGCTCCGATGGACGCCATGGCACCTTCGCCAGGGAGTTCTTGCATAAGCCGCCCGCGCGCCACTACTAAACGCGCTGCGTCTTCCAATCCGAAAACCCCGGCAATATACGCTGCACCGATTTCACCAACGCTGTGCCCTAAAACAATTTCCGCCGAAACGCCAAAGCTCTCCCACAATCGATACAGAGCGACCTCAATGGCAAAAAGCGCCGGTTGGGTAAATTCGGTTTGATGCAAACGTTTTTCTTCGTCGCTGCTCGGCTCTGCAAACAGAATCGGCATTAAGGGACTCGAAAGGTGCTTGTCTAACTCCCCTACCACCAAGTCTAGTGCGGCTTTGAAAACCGGATGGGACTCGTAGAGATCTTTACCCATCGAAGGCCGCTGACTGCCTTGTCCTGTGAAAAGAAAAGCGGTTTTACCTTTTTTCAATTCGGAAATGGGCTCAATCACGGTGCGGGGATAGGCACCGGTTTCCATCCATTCCCCCAGAATCGACTCTAACTCCTGGCGACTCGACACAACTATCTCTGAACGCGCCTGAAAATGCATTCGGTTGGTGGCCAAGGTCAAAGCGATGTCCGCAAGGGAGTCATCGGGATTCGCGGCGAGGTGCTCTGCAAGGTTGCGCCACTGGTCTTGCACGGCCGCACTGCAACGACCGGAAACCACAATCGGGTACTTCGGTAACTCGACTCCCACGGCGGTTATGCTAGGCACATAGCTTGGCGCTTCCTCTAGAACCACGTGGGCATTGGTGCCACTGAATCCAAACGAACTAACCCCAAGGCGACGAGGGGTCTTCCCTGATTTCCACTGCCTGGCGGTCGACGCAATCTCCACCGCCATTTGGTCCCAGGGGATATGCTCGTTGGGCTTTTCGGCGTGGAGGGTTTTCGGAATTTTCTTGTTCTGAAGCGCAAGGACCCCTTTGATAATACCCGCTATTCCCGCGGCGCTTTCAGAGTGCCCCATATTCGACTTCACCGAACCCACATAGACATTGCTCTCGTCAGAACGATTACTCCCGTAAACCGCGGCAAGAGCCTGAACTTCAATGGGGTCGCCCAAGGGCGTTCCCGTTCCGTGGCATTCCACATAATCGACGGAGCTCGGTTCTATCCCTCCCATATTCAAAGCACTTTGAATGCACGCCGTTTGCGCGGGACCATTGGGAGCAGTAAAACCATTACTCTTACCATCTTGATTCACCGCACTCCCGCGAAGCAGTGCCAGGATTTCATCGCCGTCTCGTTGAGCGTCACTGAGTCGTTTGAGCAAGACCATCCCGCAGCCTTCGGCGCGCACGTACCCATCGGCACTGCTGGAAAAGGTTTGGCAACGGCCCGATGCCGACATCGCTCGCAGTCGACTGAAGTAAATAAAACCAAAAGGCGTTAAGAGTGTATTGACCCCACCGGCAATCGCGCTATCGCAATCTCCTTGACGAAGTGCCTGACACGCTAAATGCAAACTTACCAACGAAGACGAACACGCCGTATCTACCGGAAGGTTGGGTCCCTCTAATCCAAGCCAATAGGAGATGCGCCCTACCACCGCACTGTGAGCGGTTCCTAAATAGGAATAGGCATCGATGGCGTGACCATCCCCCACCCCAATAGACAAGTATTCACTGCCACTGATTCCAACGTAGACACCGGTAGAGGAGCCCACCAAATCGTCCGGGTGCATTCCGATTCGCTCGTAAAGCTCCCACGTCGTTTCCAAAAGCAAGCGCTCTTGAGGATCAATGCTCTTGGCTTCTCGAGGAGAAATGCCAAAGAACCCGGCATCAAATTTATCAACATCTCCTAAAAAACCACCCCATCGCGAATAGGTCTTCCCCATGGCTTCGGGGTCTGGGTCGTAAAAGGAATCGATCTTAAAACGTGAGTTTGGAACTTCAGAAACAACGTCGCGCCCCTCATCTAGCATCTCCCACATCTCTTCAGGAGTGGTGACTCCGCCGGGAAAACGACACGCCATGGAGATGATGGCGATAGGTTCGTCGAGGTCCTGAGCTCCCGTGCGGGTTCGAACCGATGCCCGCACCGGTGGAGTTTCTACTTCAGTGAGCTTCAGCTCATGAATGATGTAATCAGAGATGGCATCCACCGTGGGGTAATCAAAGACCACCGTTGCGGGAACTTGAAGACCCGACAACGTCACCAGGCGATTTCGAAACTCCACCGCCATAAGCGAATCCGCGCCCATCTCTTGAAGCGACTGGGTAGGGTTTACATCTGCAGGCCCCGAAAGTCCGAGTACTTGAGCCAATTCGTCCCGAAGCAGTTGCACCAAAGTCCCGTGCCGCTCGTCTTCGGAAACGCTTTGAAGTTGCCCGCGCAGTGCACTTGCGCTCACACTGGCCGACGCACTGACCCGAATCAAATTGCGATAAAGCGGCGGCGTGTCCATGCCGCTTTTCTCTAGAAGCTTTTGCAATCGACGGGTGTCGAGATTCACCGCTACCAAAAGCGGGCTACCTTGGCTCAAGGCGCCATCCAAAAGTTCCATCCCTTGGGAAGACTCTAGGGGAGAAAAGCCCTGTCGCTGCATTCGGGCCTGATCCGCAGTGCTTAGCTCCGCGGCCATGCCGCCATCGCCCCACGGTCCCCACGCAATGGAGCTGCCGACCAACCCCACTTCTTCTCGATAAGCCGCTAATGCATCCATAAACGAATTCGCCGCCGCATAATTGGATTGCCCAGGGCTACCCATGATTCCCGCGATCGACGAAAAGAAAATAAAAAAGTCGAGCCCATCCCCCAGGGTTTGTTCATGAAGGTTCCAAGCCCCCTTGATTTTGGGGCCAATAACCCGTTCCAATTTTTCTGGCGTCATTGCGACCAAGGTAGCGTCGTCAATGACGCCAGCGGCATGAATGATACCGCGAATGGGGCCGCTGGCCCGAACGGCTCCTAGGCAAGCCTCTACCGATTCCAAGTCCGTTACATCGCAGGTTATAATCTCAACTCGCGCTCCAAGTTCGCTGAGGCTATCGCGTACGACTTGGGCGTTGGGGCTTTGTTCACCCCGGCGAGAGGTAAGAATAAGGTTCTTTTCCCCCCTTGCTTGGACTAAATGTCTCGCGACCTTCTGGCCCAAAGCTCCCAAACCGCCGGTAATAATGACCGCTGCGGATGGATTCTCGGAACGAGGTTCATTGGGAACCAAGACCAATTTCCCAATGTGCTTGGCTTGGGCCATAAACCGCAAGCATTGCGACGCTTGAGACATGGGGAAGGGCCGTTTTGGAATGGGTTGAAAAGCTCCCTTTGAAAAGAGCCCCATCAATTCCGTGAACATTGCTTGAATCGCTTCGAGCCCCGGGTCGTGAATGTCAAAGGGGCGATAGTCTATTTGCGGGTACTTCTCTTTAAGCCAGCTTTCGTCCCGAAGATCGGTCTTTCCCATCTCCAAAAAGCGCCCACCCTCATTGAGAAGGCTCAAGGTTTCATCGACAAATTCATTGGCCAAGGAATTCAAGACCACATCTTGT
>CAXGXL010000405.1:0-4319 GCA_964013555.1 uncultured bacterium | reverse complement strand
TTGATTGGTTGCGCCAAAAACGGGCCACAGACTCTTAGCACCAGCCTCAAAGTCAGCATAAATTAAGATCAATACCGAACCACAAGCTATTAGGCCACCTAGCCAACGGTTTCCCAGTGCCCTCACATGATAGATTTCACCAATTTCAGCCAAAACCAATCTCTGTATTCGCAACGCAGTATCCAAACTGGTGGCAGCAAAAGAAATCACCAGAACCGCAACTACGGTAGAACCAATATTCAGCGGAATACCTAAAGCAGCGAGAAAGCCGGCTGCGCCGTTAACAAAGCCCATAAGTGCGACTCCAACTCCCGGCAAACCACCATTCGCACTCGCCCTCGTGCTTATGAACTCCCAAGCATGGGAATGTTCAGCACCAGTCCATTGTCCAGTTGCAACGGCCATCGTCGCCAAAATAGCCAGTGCGGCCTCGCAAAGCATGGCTCCATAGCCAATAGCCCGTGCATCTGTAGCACATTCCAATTGCTTACTCGTCGTACCGGAGCTCACCAAACCGTGAAATCCTGAAATAGCCCCGCAAGCAATCGTAACAAAAAGCAGTGGGACAATAGTCGGTAAATCCTCCAATTCACCGACAGCAGGAGCAACGAATGTGGGAGCACTAATCAAAAACCCACCATAGAGTGCCACTAATCCCACCATCAATTGATGGCTATTGATGAGATCTCGAGGTTGAAGCAAAAACCAAACCGGTAAGCTACTGGCTACAAAGGCATAGAGCATTAGAGCCAGCAACCAAAAATGCTTCGAAAGGAAAATAGACCCCTGGGCGGGTACCCATAAAAAGCCATTGGCGGTGCCAAAGATGGTTAAATAGAGGGCCCCCAAGGCAACCAGGCTAGGAATAAGCAACGACTTCTTTTTTTTGTAACCCCACCATCCGATGCCAAGAGCCACTAAAATCTCAAGGTTGACCGGCAAGATACTGGCCGGGAATGTGCAAAAGAGCCCCGCAATGGCAAAGGCAAAAACCGCTCCCACCATCCATATCAGGAAAAAAATAATGATGAGAAACAAGACCCTGGAACGAGGGCCAATAAACTCCTCCGTTAGAAAACCAACCGTCTGCCCTCCGTGGCGAATAGATAAGACAAGTGCTCCGAAATCATGAACGGCACCCATAAAAATAACACCAAAAACCACCCATAAAAGAGCAGGCACCCACCCCCAAACAATCGCAATCGCCGGCCCCAAAATAGGAGCAGCTCCCGCTATCGAGGAGAAATGATGTCCCCACAATATTTCTCTTCGGGTAGGAACAAAATCCACTCCATCCTCATTGGCCCGAGCAGGCATCACTTCGCCTCGCTCCAGTCGAAAAACCTTTTCTGACAAATAACGACCGTAAAACCGATATCCCAATATTAATGCGACGAGGGCCAAAATGGCATAAGGAAGTGCTAGCATGGGCGCACCCTAGTGGCTTACCGGGCATCCATCAAGCGATCCACATTAAAATAGAATCAAATAGAATCAAATAGAATCAAATAGAATCAAATAGAATCAAATAGTATCAGAAAATAAATGGAATCAAAGCCCTCCGTTTTTTGGGGTAATCATCAAACTTCGCGAGGTACCACCGGTGATTCGTAAGGGCTCTGGGTGCTAGATTCGCCGCGGTATAAACGCAAAAAGAAAGTCCAGCCAAAGACCAAGTTGCGATGGCCCACCCCAGCCACTCCAGTAATTCACCGAGATAATTTGGGGCCGAAACCCAACGAAAAAAACCACCTCGGGGGATTTTATAACCTGCCTCGCCGGGCTTTCGTAGGTTCATTAAGATGCTATCCGAGTGCAAATTAATTCCCAATCCAACAATGAATACCAGCAAACCGGCCCACAAAATGGGGCTCTGGAATAAATTGGTAGGATAGCTACCGAAATGAGAAATCCAGCGAGCGTTTAAATAGGCATTTGGCACGTTGAAAACAACCGCCAGAAAAACAACTAAGAGCGGAGTCTTCTTACCGGCAATCTTGAGCCGAAATGGAAAAATATAAGCTCGATGAACATAATGAATCTGCCAGAGAGTTAAAAACAATAAGGGTATCGGCTCGAATCGCTTCTCACCTTGAAAATACACCCATAAAAACAACAAGACCGGGGGAGTCTCCATCAAGATCCACCCAATTCTACTTGGAATAGTTGGTCCCCAACCGCTTCGCTCGTGACGCCCGTAAGGCGCACTAACAAACACGAGAGCCAATACGGTAACGAGAGCAGCAATGAACACCCCCATTAGCACCCAGTCGTAAATATTACGTTCTAACTCCAACTATCCACCATTCTGTCAAGAAACAGAACATGTTCTATTCCAATCAAAGTCCCCTTGCCAAGCCCAGAATCGCTCGCCCACTTGCTTTTCAAGATGCCGATCTCCAACGAAAGCCCTCCTCTGATAAAAAAATCGCAGGATATCTTGACCCTCAGCGTGGTTTTCGCCAAACCAAGCCGTTGAACTCCATATCGAGGAAACCATGGATTATCCCCAAGTTGTTAGAATATATGCCACCACTCAGGCCGCGGATTACGATTGTCCCTGGCAAACTCGTACTCCAGTCAACGGCACCGGTTCAGGCGTAGTCATTGGAAAGAACCGAATTCTAACCGGAGCCCATGTGGTGGCAAACGCCACATTCATCCAAGTTCAAACCATATCGGATACCAATAAAGCTATTGCTCACGTTAAATCTATTAGCCACGACTGTGATCTGGCAATTCTCGAAGTAGAGTCACCTCAATTCTTGGAAGGAATCGACCCCGCCCAGATAGGTACTCTTCCCGATCTGCGAGACAATGTCACGGTGGTTGGCTTTCCTGTGGGCGGCGAAGAAATATCCGTAACCGAAGGTGTTGTCTCCCGCCTAGAGGTCCAACGATATGAGCACTCCCAACGCCGAGCCCTCGCCATCACGGTCGATGCCGCAATCAACGCCGGCAACAGTGGTGGCCCGGTGTTTAGAGAGGGAAAAGTGGTGGGAATTGCTTTTCAGACCCTCAATCATGCTGAGAACATTGGCGAAGTAGTTCCTGCTCCCATCATCGAGAACTTTCTTGAAAGAGCGGAATCCCAATCTCTTCACCAACTTCCAGGGCTAGGCCTTATCACCCAAAATCTTGAAAATATTCAACTCCGAAACTTTATTGGACTAAAACCCACCCAAAGCGGAGTTATGGTTACGAATATTGAATTCGGAGGTTCTTCCTGGGGACTTCTACAAATCCGTGATGTTCTATTAAAAATCGATGGCTACGAAATAGCTAACAACGGAACCATTCAATACTTAGGAAAGTATCGCACGAGTTTTGAATCCATCCTGGGCACCCATCAACTAGGAGATACATTGCCCCTAGTTATTTTACGAGACGGATTGGAAATCGAGGTATCCCTAACCTTAATGCCAAGGCACGATCTGGTCCGGCGTAATCAATACGATATACTGCCTACCTACTTCATCTACGGAGGACTGGTCTTTCAACCATTGTCTGTAGATTTCTTAGGTACGTGGGATACCTGGTGGGAGAAAGCTCCCAGCGAATTCTTGCACTTTTATCACTCCGGTATACGCACCGAAGAAACCCAAGAAGTCGTAGTTTTAGCACAAGTTTTAGCTGACCAAGTCAATGCTGGTTACGAGCACCTCGATCATGAATCAATTACTGGTGTAAACGGTATTCGCCCCAAAAACCTAAAGCACTTTGTTCAACTGGTTGAAGAATCAAAAGGCGATATTGAGTTAATAACATCGCGCTCTGGCATTGTCGTTCTGAATGTTGAAGCCGTTCATCAAGCACATCAACGGATATTGACTCGCTATCATATTCCGACAGACCGCTCTGTCGATCTCACAGCTCCCTAATTCATCAATCATCCAACGGCTCTTGTACTAAAAACTCCGCGCCATCAAATTCAACGGTATCCCCTTCAAAAAGCTGTTTTCGGCGGCGTGTTTCAACCTCTCCATTCACCTTGATTCGCCCCATTTGAATCATCACCTTAGCTTGTCCACCACTATTGACCAAGCACTTCAATTTTAAGAATTGATCTAGCCGAATCAAGCTACTCTCCTTCATGGAGTCCCCACTATTCTCCATGAGATCTTCCCACCCGCTCTAAACGGTCGTACGAGACTATCACCAAATGGGTAACTATCAGGCACACCCCATGGTTCTTTCACTAAAGTAATCGTATCAACATTGGGGCTTAAACCATAAAACGCAGGTCCGTTCTTACTCGCAAAACGCTCTAATTTATCCAATGCCCCGACTTGGTCAAAAACCTCTGCGTACAATTCAAT
>CAXGXL010000404.1:0-4329 GCA_964013555.1 uncultured bacterium | reverse complement strand
CGGTGAAAGTGAGACTGAGAAGTGAACGTGTTCGAATTTCTTCTTCAGTTTGCCCGAGACGCACTGTCAGGTGGATCATGAACTCATCGTGGACAATTTCGGTTTTTCCACGAACACTTTGTGTTGCGGCCAAGAATTCATTTGCGGCATCGAGTGGTTCCCAGTTGGCTTCATACATGAGATCCTTAAAGGCTCGCCTTAAGGCGTATTCGAGCAGAACCCAGCGTTTGGTTTTATTGAGGGTTGGCGGCAAGGTCTTTGCTTGGCTAACTGTTGCGTAAAATGCGTCCATTGTCTCTGCGAGCTTCTGTGTCAATGCGTCTTGCTCTTGGGCTTCATCAACAAATGGGTTGATTCTTTCAAGTAGGGCCCATGTTTCTTGGGCGTAGGTCGTCTGTGCCTCCGTGGCTGGCCCTGGTTTGGTATTTAGCTGCATGATGTAACGTTTCCAGCCGTCAAAGCTCGTAAGCGTATCTCTTGTTGGAGGTGTGTCTGTTGTTTTTTCATCCTTTAGCCACGTAAGAAGACTTTGAGGTTTCGGGTCTTGCGGCATTGGGATAGCGTTGTAGCTGAACAAAATAGGGAAATTTTCGGGGTTGTCACCGGCAGTTAAGTGCTCATGGTTGGCCACCATAGAATGGCAAGCATATTCTAGCTTCGTATCTGTTATGTTTTTTAGTAGGCAAGCCGATTCATCTACGCACGGATTTGGCATAAAAGGGTTACAGTCTTCCCCTATGGGTTTTTGCTGGGCGAGAACTGCCTTAGGAATCATGCTTATAGAGATAAGGAGTATGGCGCAGGTGCAGAGATTCTGGATAAAGGAGCCGTGTGTGGTGGGGTGTTTGAGTTTTGCAGGAATCTGTGCAGGCATGGTTGTCTCCTCAATTTCTATCGTACCCCAAGTATAGCAGTTCAGGGGCGTTAGGAGCAAAGGAGTCATCGAGAGCTCTGAGCTTTGTGCTAGTCCATCGGTTTAGCACTCTCCCCAAATGGAATTGAAAGTGAATGAAGCAAGTAATACGAGCAGACCGAAAAAATATAATGATATCGGAGACAAAAGAACGTCTGACGTATTACGAGCTTCATTGTATTTAGCCTTCGGCATTTTTGAGTTGGCCGCTTTGGTGGCTCATCGTCTGCTCGAGGGCCTTCCAGCAAGTAGGGGAGTCCACTGGTGGACCGAGTTAGATTCGGTACTCAGTGCTATTGTTGAGCCGGGGGGGGCGAGGGATTAGGGTCCGTTTAACTTAAGAGCCAGAAACGTTTTCGGCCCCTAATAGCCTGATTTACCTATTGCGTATTAACTGTTTTATCCTTTCTCGTTTATAGGTTTAGGCATGAACTCCCTTTTCACTTCGAGCACTCAAGTTTTTGTTTTGTGTCGCTTTTCGCGGGATTTTTGAACCACGGAATCGATGACCTCGTTTACTTGGAGTTGGGTTTCTTCTTTTGAGAAACGGGCCCAATTAGTCAGCCAGAAAGATTAATGCCCACCTTTCGATAGTCGGTCGCTTTTCTTACTTTGGATGGAATGGTCTGGCGCGCTTGGTTTCGTCTTTTTCTCTTATCGGCCGTTGGGTTCAGCGATTGGGGTTACTCTTGTTTTGCTGTGCTAAGGGTTTTTGCACAAGAAAGCCGATGGCCAACCAAAGGGATGCGCCACTAAGTTCTTCTTAACTCCCCTTGGTTAAAATGTGTTTTAGGCCTTGCTTTGTACTTTGAGCACAAGCCTATCTCGGCTGTGCCTTGCCCATCACGCCAGCGCAAAGAGATCTCGTTCCGGGTTTTGGGGTTGATAAAATCCAGCTATCGCGGTTTTTGACATGGCATGATAGACTCTTTTGAGCTGATGAATGGGAACTAGACAATGGATGAACTAATGAGTACTTAAGGGGCGCGGTGCGGCTTCTCAGAGCTTTTGGGAAGAGACGTTTGCGTCGAAAGAGACACCACGTTTCATAGCAAGAAAGAAAAGCAGTATGAAAACAACAAGACAAAGTGGGGTGCTGCAACCGTTGGCGGGGATTCTTAGTTACGCACTTATTTCGGCCCTTGGATTATCCGTCCCTGTTAATAGAGCCGCCGCCGCCCCGAGGGCCGCTAACGCCAACGCAAATAAGGGAAACCCGGCCATAGCGCTTAGCGCTCAGATGCCAGTTCAAGGTTCTGCTTTCGTTCCTAGAAGGGGGAGGGGGAAAATTAAAACAGATGGCAAGACCCCGGCCCTAACCAGTGCCAATATTATGATTCAGTTTGAGTTTGAGCGTGAGCCGAGCCAGGCTGGAAAATTCGCGTACGCAACGGCGATTATAAAAGGGTCCGATATTCCGAGCGCCTTCACCAGCCCTTTTGGGGATGCAACTCTTCGCAGTAAATTTAGCGTTATTGACAACGTTGATAAATACAACGGTCGTACGATTGATTTTCGGAGCATGCGTAAAATCAAAGCAGTGTGGACGGAGAAGTTTAGCGGGGCCAACTCTGCCGCGAATTTAAAGCTATTGGGTTGCGGAAGCGGTGGTTGCGCTTTTGAAGATCCCGACCAGACGGGCAAGGTTCAAAAGTGCGCTGCGGATGTGGGGTTTGATCGAGAATTAAAAATGATGAAGCGGGTCACCCAATTAATGCAGGCTTCTATGCCTTATAGCTATATTTTTGGCGCCGACAGCGCCATTACGGGGCCCCCTATCCACTGTGCCAAAGAAGGGACGAGAAACAACGAAGGCAAGTGCATGGACCTACAACGTAACCCGGAAACCCGTTGGATGGAGCAAAATATAGCCGCCGGTGGAGATCTTGACGGTAAATTTTCTACGCTCATTTCAAGCGCAGCCAACGTAAAAGCATACACCTTTGCATACGCTTACAACTACGCAGCCTTGAAATTAGCGGTTACTGGGGGCCCAGCCAAATTCTTTCACCGTGATATCAAGGCCGACAATGTTTTTCTGATTCCGGTGCCAACTGGGAAAATGGGGTTTTGTTTTAAGGTTAAGGTTTCTAGCACAGATAAATACCTGTGTTTTTCAAAAGACGATTTAGGGGGGTATATGCCCGCTCTGGCTGACTGGGGAGAATCGGTGGTGGAGGGCGATTATGGCGGGAGAGGCCCTGGCCCGAGTGATGGCTCAAGCGTTGACCAATTAAAACTTCCAGCACTTTACCAAAGAATGTGTGAACAAGCTGGCGTCTTAGTGGACGACGGCGTCAAAACAAAGCTAGGGGAATTGGCCACGGGAAGTCCGGGGGAGACTTGGTTTCCAGAGGCCCTTGGCGATGCATATTTTGGAGCGCCCCGAAGAGATGCTCCGTCGAATTACGTCGTTGTGGCCGCACCCAAAGTGGTTAAGGTAGCCAATTAGGCAAGCCCAGCGAGGGCTTTAGCTGCCCTATCAATGCATTTGCCATTTCGACTACGTGAGTAAAGCAAGCCCATGGGGAAATATCAGATTCTGAGATTCCACCACTCGCTTCGCTCGGTAGGAATGACATGGCAAGAATCACTGTAGCCGGTAATGGGCAGGTGAGATCTTTGTTTTTGATATAGAGCCACTTGCAGGGTTTCTTCCTAGTGCCTGCTTTATCCCCCCCCCCCTCAGTGGCCTGCTCTCTAGTCACTTTGACACTTGTAGCGGAATGAGAGAAACTGGAGACGATTCCTCAATTGTTGCGTCGGCAGATGGGAGAGCTTTTTGATGTGAAGTGGCTCGTGTGTTGGCCCTGGAAGTTGCTCATCAAAAGGAGTCCATGCTTTATGTTTAATGTGGCAAAGTTCAAGAGAGTCTCCCCTTCATGGGTCTTGGTTGTTGCTTTTGCCGTCCTTTCGGTGGTTCCTGCCTGGGGCGGTGAGGCCGGTGGTGTGGCCTCTCGCGAGGTTGTTTCTGCTACTCCACGGACCACCACTGGTGCAGACTACGGACGCTACGAAGATTTCGTGAGTCGTCCAGGCGGCGCGAGTTCTCTGCCTCGGTCAGGAACTGCGGCTGCCAGAAGTGGGAGGGCAATGCGTGAATACGCCCAAAAGGTGCTTGGGGTCGAACATCCGCAACTTAGGCTGCTTCTCAGTTCTCTGTATGACTACAGTACAGGAAATTATGTGAGACTCAATGCGGTGTCTAGGTTTATCAACAAAGGTGTCTTGCAGGAGACAGGGGGCCGTGTTGTAGTGAGGGATTTAGATAGCCTGGTTGAGAAAATCATAGATGAAGGCCATACCTGGGCGCGCCAGTTCCTGGCTCTGAGTTCGGCAAGAGAATTGCTGATGAGAACGTGGGATTGGAATTTCGATTGGGACGAGCTTAGTTTAGAGCGACGCAGGGAATTGCT
>CAXGXL010000403.1:0-4342 GCA_964013555.1 uncultured bacterium | reverse complement strand
ATACGGAGGCGAGCGTTACGAAGCAATTCGTCAAGAATTGAATGAGTTCTCTCAAGCATTTCAACAACTAGAAAGACAGCAAGCTGCTCTTTCAAAACGCACGGACGAGCTTCTTGAACAATACCGCAAACAGGCCATGCAAAAAACAAGTGCCAACATGGATGAATTCGTTAAGAAAATCAGAAAGCTCATCGCGCAAGCACTGCTTGGCCTAGAACCACTTGCCGAATTATCCTTTGCAATCCGTGATCCACGAAGAACCCTAGATAACACACGGCAGCGGCTCTTAGATCTGGATGCTTTAGCTGAACAACGAGACTTTGCTGAAGCAAGAGCCATGGGGCAGCAGGCACTTCAACACATAGTGGCTTACCAAAATAAGCTATTGCGCTATCGGCAACGATCTTCAGAGAAAAAGAAAAAAGAAATAGAAAAAGCGGTTCAAACGGTTGAAAAAAGCAGGGCCAAGATTGTTCGCATCAAAGAGGAGCTCGACAAATTATTTCCAGATCCCAAAGACGTATTAAGCAAAGAGCAACTCATGCAAATGGACAATATGGCTAAGAAACAACAAGAGCTGCAAAAGCAAACCCAACAAATGGGAGAGCAAATGCAGCGACTCTCCGAGGATGTGCCTCTCTTTGGCGGCCAACCCCAGCAGAACCTTCAAGATGCCGAAACGAAAATGGGCCAAGCTAGCAAAGGCTTAGGAGCAGGAGAACTGTCTAAAGCAGCTCGAGACGAACGAATTGCCCTCGAGCAACTCGCAAAATTGCGAAAAGCCCTAGAAGAATCCGCCAAAGGAAACAAAGGAGGGCTGCCCATGCCATTAGGATCTTCAGGGAAAAGAGGCAGTGGCCGAGGAAATGGACAAAGCTTTAGCAAAGAAAACGTCGAATTACCTCAAAGTCAATCGCAGGATATCCCGCCGCGCTTTCGGCAAGAACTACTCGATGCAGCCAAACAAAAAGCTCCCAAACGCTATGAAGAGGCTGTAAGACAATATTACGAGGAACTCATTAAATGAGGTGGTTTATAGCCAACTTAACCATTTGCATTACTCTTGGACTAGGGTTTCTCGCTTCACCCAGCGATGCTGCAAACCTTGATGAAAAAGCGAAATTCCAATTGGCCCAAAAGTACATCCACGATTGGCAAATCGAAGACGCCCTATCGTTAACTCAAGAACTCTTATTTCGCTACCCAGATGAACCCGCCATAACCTTGTTGGCGGCTCAAATCCAACTTGAACGAGGGCACTATCGTTCCGCTCTTTCTATGGTGGAATTTGCCTCAGGCTCCAATGAGAATGCCAGCTACATTGAAAGCGTCATTCGCAGTTCAGGCGGTTATGCCGAATATTTTCAAAGCCTACAAACAGCTCATTTTAAGATCTCCTACGTAGGTAAAGATGAAATCGTCGCCCATTACGCAAGCCAAGTTTTAGAATCCGCCTACGCGCGCATTGGTAAAGAATTAGGCTTTTTGCCCGCAGAACGCGAACATAAAATTGTCGTTGAAATTTATCCCACCGCTCGTGGTCTTGCTGGCGCAACCGGCCTGACAATTAGCGAGATTGAAACCAGTGGAACCATTGCCGTATGTAAATTCAATAAACTGATGATCATCTCTCCGCTCGCCACTGCGAACGGCTATAGCTGGGCTGATACACTGGCCCATGAATTTATCCACTTGGTGATCTCGAAAATATCTCGAAATTCAATTCCCATATGGCTTCACGAAGGAATTGCAAAATTCTACGAATCGCTTTGGAACGGACCACCAGGCCGAGCTCTCAAGCCCTACTCCCAAAAACTACTAGCTCAAGCCATTAAGAAAAACGAGTGGATCACATTCGAGCAAATGCACCCCTCCATGGCCAAACTCCCCTCTCAAGAGGCTGCTGGCCTAGCATTCGCCGAAGTATTCACGGTCATCGAGTTTCTCCGAAAAACCTACGGCAAAAGCACGATTCCAAAACTATTACGCCTAGCCGGCAGCGGCGTCCAGCTAGAAAAAGCCTTCGTTAAGATCTATGGCCTGAATTTCAAACAACTCGAAGCTACGTGGCGCCGGTATGTGAGAAAACGCCCTCTTAGGACTTTCGCTGGAGCGAAACCAGAACGAATTCAACTCAGCACCCATGAATCAACCAGTGAAACTCAAAAACCATTGGAGTCGATCGAAGATCCGCAAATCCAAAATTTTTCCAGGCTAGGCGAACTTCTCCAATTACGCAATTTTCATAAAGCAGCGATTTTGCAGTATGAAAAAGCCTATAAGAAATCAAAAAATCGATACCCCACCTTGGTCAACCGATTAGCTCGTGCATACATCTCCACCAAATCTTACCAAAAAGCACAGACTGTCCTCGATGGCCTCTTGCAAGTGCACCCCGATGACAGCGATGCTCGATTGGCCATGGGTCGCTTGCAGATGGAAAGCAAGCAATTCACCAAGGCCATGAGAAATTTCGAAGCACTTCGATTGCGAAACCCCTTTAACCCAGAAATTCATCACGCACTTGAATCGCTTTACAACCAAGCCAATCGCATCGAGCTAGCCAAAAAAGAACGGCATTTTTTGGAACTAAGCCGAAAACCCAGAACTCAACGGCAATTCCCAAAACTTGTACTTGAGAACTCTAGCTCAAGCGCCACATTTATAGGCGAAACTTGGGCTCCAATTCTCGTCAATGGAGAATTAGAAATCAACACGCCATTTTACGGGTACGCCATAGAGCCGGGTACTCACCGGGTTGAATATACAACGGCCTTAGGAAAAACCGCTACCAAAGAGTTCACGGTCTACAAAGACCAGCACTCAATGGTCATCTTGAAATAACAAAAAAAAAGGGGCCCAAAAAAGGCCCCTTTAAACCTAATTTTCTAAGAATCAGCTACCTTTGTAGGTAACAGTTAGTTCCGCAGTTTGCCCAGCTTTAACAACAACCTGGGCTGCTTGCTCACCCAATTTCTCGTGCCAAACAACAACATCGTAAGCTTTAGATTTAGACGGAACAGACTCGAGTGAAACCGTTCCTTCAGCCCCAGTTACACCATTGAAGGGATGGGCGGTAGTTAAAATATAAGCAGACATCCAAGGGTGAACATCGCATTTGAAGATCGAAAGCTCTGCCTTCTTCAATTTTTCAACTTTTGCCGGAGCCCCTGGGGGTTGCGCAATATTGAACCAATTTTTCTTCTTAGCGCCCTTGTAAGAGTGAACGTTATGAAGAGTCTTGTCGCCATTGGAAATTTCAACCGATTGACCCTTGACCCCAGTTTGAACATGGGGAGTATACAAGCAATCTTCCTGATTTAATTTCAGTGACTCCTTAGGAACAGGAAATTTTCCGCGCACTTTTTTCAAATAAACAACCGCGTTAGCGATTGTTCCGTCGGCGTTAACGATAAGGTCTTCAGAAAGTCCCCCAGTTTTCGCACAATACGGATCCGCAGATTTGTCAATTTTCGTCCGCTTAGGAGCTGTTCCATCGTACTTAACTGTCACTTTTAAGTTTCCAGGTTCACCAGCTGGCTCCGCCGCAGCTTCGGCTCCAGACTCTGCTGAAGCTTTAGAATCCCCTTTTTTTGAATCAGCATTCGCCGCCTCTTTCGCTGCTGATCTTGCCGCTCGTTTTTCATCCACAGAAGGTTTCTTACTGTCTCCAGAGCACCCAACAATCAGACTGAATGCGGCCACTGCCACTATTATCTTTGACAAGTTCATTAATATCTCCGTTCAAGCCTTTGCTTGCGTATTTCTCACATTTCAATCAACACCATGCGACAATTTGTCCCAGGCTACATGGCCGTCCGAGGATGCGATGTCAAGTATTTCAGAGCGACTCGGACACAGACTTAGGCTATCGGACCTTCTGAGAAATCCAATTCGCTATGGAGCCAACTCATGACGTAGGAGTCATTATCGCGGATTTTCACCATCCTATCGGTTTTAAAAATTGGCGATTAATATCGATGCCTTAATTAAAACTTGAAATCATGGCTCGATCTTTGATGAATACGAGTTTCAATATGGCGTCCATCACCCTAATGCCCTTTGACCAACGTGTTGCAAGTCGAACGCGACAACACAGTCAGGAGATTTCAATGCTTCGCTCAGTTATCCTCTTGGTTTCAATCTTTTTTCTTTCCGCCTGCACACTGGAGACAAAATCCAGCGCGGAACTTCTCTTTCCTTTGGGCCAGCATACCTGGTCTAAGGGCGAAGACTATCGAAATGCTCCACCGAGCGATTCGTGTACCGGATGCCCAGAGTTTCGCCTTAGCTCTCCTAGCTTATCTAGCCTAGAAGCGAACGGGTGGCGACTCACCCTCGA
>CAXGXL010000402.1:0-4352 GCA_964013555.1 uncultured bacterium | reverse complement strand
GTTGTAACTGTGGGCCAATCGAAATAGGGCCCACGTTCTTAGGGCTTTGTCTTGACTGTCTTTTTCGGCTTGGGTGTCTAGAGACTTCAATCCCGCCAAAAGCTCTTTATAAGAGAGTTGGTCCACATTTTGGTTTGTGAGCTCAGCAAACTTTTCTTTTTCCTCCTCTTCTTGTTCTGGTTCTTGTTCTGGTTGTGCCTCTTCGGCGGTGGAGGACACGGCTTGGGAGCTGGTGGATGCGTCAGTGCTCGGTTTTGAGGAGCCCGACGGTGCTTGGGATTTCGAAACAGGTTCTATTTTGACCGGCGCTTTTTCTGCCGGGGATATTGCTTCAGGCTGGAGGAAATCCGTGAAAAAATACAAATAAGCTAGTGTTGCTCCAATTGCAGCGATGGCCAGGGCTACCCGCCCAGTATTGGAGGCAGGGGGCTGGGCCTGGCTCTTGCTCGCTGGAACTGTGGCAACGGTACCGGGCAATGGAGAGATTCCAGCTCCTGGTGGGGGAGGAGGTAAATCTTGACGATTATCCTCTTCCAGGAGTTCAGGCTCGTTTGTGCCGGCTTGACTTAGAGGGTCGTTGTCAAAAAGCGGGGGGGTTTTGGCGTCCAATTGGGTAGGTGGTATGCCAACGAAGCTGTCATTACTAAGGGCGTCCATTAAATCTGGAAGCTCCGGCAGTTCTAATGAACTTTGCAACTCCAATTCTTCTACGGCCGAGTCCGACTCGCTGGGCCCGTGTCCAGAGTTCACCGAAGGCGATGTGGTGTCAATATCCACCTCTTCTTTGTCACTTAGGGGATAGTCTAAGTCGAGGGGAGTTAACTCAAGGTTTTCATGAACACCGAAGAGATCTACCTCTTCTTCTTGTTCAAAATCAGCTGGGGTGTTGCCTGTGGGAAGTGAGTGAGCTGGTAGGTCCGATTGGAGAGAAGCCTCTAATGTTTCCGATGTGTTCGTAGGAAAGGTGTTGGACTCGAGGAATTCAAGGGCGGTTTCTTGTTCGCTAACGCTTATTTCTGTGGGTGAGGTGGTTTCTATTGCCGAATCCGGTGCTTCGGGAGCTCGTTTCTCGGGTTCGATGCGTCCTAGAGCGGCATTGGGATTGGGTTGCTCCAGCTTGGAAAAGTCTACATCTTCTTGCATGGCAAGAAGATCTTCTTCTACGAGCGGCAAATCCTCCAAGCCATCTACCAATTCATCAGTTGCGTCCTCGGTGTCGCTTAGGGACGATTGCATGGGCTCTTCGGTCTCAATCTCAAATGAACTGGCAGACTCGTCTGCATTGAAGTCTGGAACGGTTACTCTGCTTTGGCAGCGAACACATTCAAATACCGATAGCGGTAGGTAGATCGATTCATCAATATCATAGACGGTCCCACACGAAGGACATGGCAAGTGCATAGTTAGCAACCTCTTAAAGAGCGGAAACGCTCGAATGGGGGGTTTCCTTATTGTCGGCTTAAACTAACATCGCCCGTAAAGGTAGGCAAATACCAAGCTTAGTTGGGAGCATAGAGGGAGAAGAGAACTTCGCCGAGGATGTTGCATGCGCCATGAAATAAGATAGCGCCCCAGATGCTGCCGGTTTTGTTGCGTTGCCAGGCAAAAATGAGTGCGGGAAAAAAAGGTCCAAGGCGCAAGGGGTTCCATTCACCTAGAAAGTGGCCCAGAGCAAAAAGTAGTGCGGTGACAAAGACTGCTTTTCCCATCAAGGCCCCAAAAAATCGGCGTTTTGGCGGCCATAATACCTCTAGTCTGGGTTGGAGGTAACCGCGGTAGAAGGTTTCTTCAGGAAGTGCAACCCCAAGCAGATGAGTAGCTGCCATGACCATAAACCATTGAACCGAGTCCAACCAATCGGTTATGTCCGAGGGAATCGAGGGGGAAAAACGATGATTGGGAAGGAGGTGAATTATTTCAACGAAGCCAAATTGAGCCGCTAAAGCTCGAGCTTCCGTCATAAAGAAATGGTGTCCCAAGACGAATGGAGGAAATGTGATAGCACAAAGTACGAGTACCCAGCGCAGGTCATCGCGCCAGTGAGTAAAATGCAAGCCTAAGAAGTCGTATTGAAAATGGTAATAATCCATTCGCCAGATGGGAAGATAGAGCTGTAAACCAGCGGCAAGGGTAAATGCCAAAGGGCCGAGCCAGGGGATAGAGCCCAGAGGCTTAACGACTAAGAGAGTAAGAAGTACCACGGCTGCAAGTTTGCAGGCGGTACCTACTTCTGCGCTCGGTTTCCAGACAGGAGGGCTGTTCATGCTTGGATCCTATACCACAAGCATGAGCGAATTCTATATGGGATCTATCTGACTTAGCCTAGCAACTAAGCGGCTTGCGGAACTTTGGTTCTTGCGTTGATGGCTCGCATTAGTTCATTGGCGAGTTCCAGATCTGCCTCGATGCTGCACGCTGTTTTGTCTCGGCCTTGGCCGAGTCGCCTCTCGCCGAAAGAAAACCAAGATCCCGCTCGTTGGACAATATTGCTTTCGACGGCCCTATCTAGAATATCCCCTCCCCGCGATATGCCTTTACCGTAGAGAATATCTACCTCTACTTGTTGGAAAGGCGGAGCCACTTTGTTTTTGACTATTTTGATCCTTGTTCGGTTGCCAACAACCTTGTCTCCTTCCTTTATGCTCCCCTGACGGCGAACTTCTATTCGTACGGAGGCATAGAATTTGAGGGCATTTCCGCCTGTGGTCACTTCAGGATTACCGAAGACCACCCCTATTTTTTGTCGCAATTGATTGATAAAAATCAGAGTGCATCCCGTGCGATGGGCTATGCCTGTGAGTTTACGCATTGCCTGGCTCATGAGGCGGGCTTGAAGCCCCATATGGGCATCTCCCATATCCCCTTCAATTTCGGCCCGGGGTACCAAGGCCGCTACTGAATCAACAACTACTAGGTCAATGCTTCCTGAGCGAACTAGAGTCTCGCATATTTCAAGTGCTTGCTCCCCTGAGTCTGGTTGGGAAATAAGAAGTTGGTTTGGTTCGACGCCGAGGTTGCGGGCATAGTTGACGTCGAGGGCGTGCTCCGCATCAATGAAGGCACAAGTGCCTCCTTTTAGGTGAACCTGAGCTATAGCTTGCAAGGCAAGTGTTGTTTTCCCACTTGCTTCTGGGCCGTAGATTTCGATGATTCTGCCTTTGGGAAGTCCACCGACTCCAAGAGCCAGATCAACACCGATGCTTCCGGTTGATATACTCTCGGTGCAGGCTGAGCGCTGCTCTGCTCCCAATCGCATAATTGCACCTTCGCCAAATTGTTTCTCGATGGTGGATATGGCTGCCTTTAGAGCATCAAGAGATGCTTTGATCTTGTTTTTTGTCATAGCTTTTCCTTTGCTGATTGGTTTTCATCGTTTCAGCAATCTTGGTGCCATTTCATGTTTACCGAAAACATTACGCTTTTGGTTCGTTTCCTCGAAATGTGTCGTATTTTGCGCTCTTGGATATTGTTCTTTGCGGATTGAGGGAAATGGTGTCTTGGCGCGACCAAGGCTAGATCCATTTTCTGGCTTGGGTTAACTTGCTCCCATGGTTGCATCGGACGACATCGTTGAACGCATACGACAAGCTGCTGACATTGTTCAAATCATTGGTCGCTACGTTCCATTGCGTAAAGGTGGTCGAGATTTTATCGGATGTTGTCCCTTTCACAATGAGAAGACACCGTCGTTTTCGGTTTCGCCCTCGAAGCGTTTTTTTTACTGCTTTGGGTGTCGAGAGAGTGGAGATGTTTTTACGTTTCTCATGAAGTACGAGGGTCTCGATTTTAATGAGGCGAAAAGAAAATTGGGGGATCTGGTGGGAATAGAAGTGGCAAAGCCGTCGCTTCAGGAACGTCAGAGAAAACAAGCACATGCTCAATTGACGAATGCGAATCTAGTTGCCCAATCTTTTTTTGTTGCCCAATTGTGGAAAGAATCCTCCAAGGAAGCTCGGCGTTATTTAGAGAAGCGGGGTATTCCGCTTCATTATGCTCGTGAAGTGAAAATGGGCTTTGGTGGGGCTTCGGCAGATTTCTTCGAGCACCTGGAAAAAGGTAAGATAGATAGGGATTTGGCGTTTAAGGCTGGATTGCTGGGAGACTCTCGTGAGCGATGCTTATTTGAGGGCAAGATTGTGTTCCCGATTTTCTCCGATGGTAATTTGGCGGGGTTTGGGGCCCGGCGTATTGGCGATGGCAGTGGTCCGAAGTACATCAATTCTCGGGAATCTCTTCTATTTCAGAAAAGCCAGTTGCTCTTTGGGTGGGATGCCGCTCAAGATGCCCTTAGAAGACATCGACGAGCGGTGGTTGTTGAGGGCTACACTGATGTTTTGGCTTGTCACCAAAAT
>CAXGXL010000401.1:0-4354 GCA_964013555.1 uncultured bacterium | reverse complement strand
GAAAATTCCCCAAGCGTAGAGCCATGCGTCTTCTCCCAGTTGCTCAAAGAAATAGAGAATTGCTCCCATAAAGCACCCGCCGAGAATTGCTACCAATACATAGCTTTTGATTTTGTCGATCACAAAGGTCTTGATTGTGAGTCGATTGAAGCCAAACTTTTCTTCAATGACGAAGTTGCCGTAAAGAGAAAAGGGTAAGCTGAGAATATCGGAGAGTATAAAGAGGACTGCAAAAAAGAGTAGTCCGGTTACTAGTGGGCTAAAGCCCGGGCCACGAACCAGTTCATCAATTTCGTTGAAGCCCCCTAAGAGAATAAATGCGCAGATTGCTAGGGTGCTGATGGTCGATGACACAAAAGCGAAGTTCGAATTAACGCGCGTGTATTCTTGGGAGCGTCGGTATTCATTGGCATCGTAGAAGCCCGCAAATTCTTCAGGTAGATTGGGCTTAAGGGACCTTAAATTTAAGATTCGAACGGTGGATTGAATCAAGTATTCGCCGATGATGGCGCCGAGTACGATAAGCAAATAAGTATTCATGAGTCGTTTCTTAGTTGAATGGTTTGCTTTGGGTGGATTTGCACAAAGAGCACTGGATATCAACCGCTTAGGTTCATTGGTGCAGGCTATGGTTTGGGATTTCAACCTCTTTACTTGGGGGGAATTCATAGGTGCGTTATATTTGGAGTGCCCACGAGATCTAGTTAGCAAGCGAGGCTAGTATGGATGTAGATTCTTTTCGTGAAGAATTACTGCAAGTTATGGAGTCTAAGGTGCATTGGGCGTGGCCGGCTTTTGGGTCGGGCCTCGTTCCTCGAGATAAATTACACACCCATTTCGAGCAAGAATACGAAGTGTATGTTCGTGATTTTGCGGTTTTGATCGGGCGAGCATTTGTGCAGTGTCCTGTGCCTGAAGTTCGACAGGAATTAGCCGAGAACCTTTTCGAAGAAGAAACAGGGGGGCTGGTTGCTGGGAGACCTCATTACGAGCTTTTCTTGCAATATCCCAAAGGGCTTGGTTTCGACATGACTCGCTACGACAATATTGAGTTGTCGCCAAACGCTAAGATTTACCGAGATCTTTTAGATGATCTCACGGAAAATCAAGGTTGGGCAATAGCGGCGACGGTCAGTACTATTTTTGTTGAAGGAACAGCCTACGAGCGCGGAGAGATAGAAGAGGGATCTCCCAAACGACCCTCTCCTCCACTAAGCGAGCATCCGCTGGTGATTCACTATGGTTTGAGTTTAGAGGATTTGGCGCTAACTAAAGCCCATCGAGAGGTTGAAGGGGAGCACCGCGCGGCGGCATGGCGGATCGTTTTGGACCACGTTCCGGAGTTGGACCGTAGCAGTGTGGTGTCTTCGATGAAAGAGGTTTGCGACGCATGGAAATTATATAGGGATGATGTTGCCCATGCGTGTGGATTGAGCGCTGAGGTGGGTGGCGGGGTTGCATTAAAAGCGATTTAGTCCATTTTTTTGCTAGGCCAAAATGCGATTAGCAGCCCTAGGGTGAATGGAACAATTCGTTCAATGAGGCCTTTGGTTTCAGGAATAGAATAGGCTGCAACACTAAGGAAAAAGCCCAGACCGATAACGAAGAGCCTTCTGCCGGAGGGGATTTTTCTTCCGAAGACGAGGGCAATCAGGAGCGGCCCAAAAGCGTTGCCCATGGCGGTCCATGCGAAGAGTACCCTGGAGAAGATATCCACCGGTGCTAGGATTGCAGCCCCAACCGCTAGAGCACTGAGGATAAAGACCACAAGTCTCGACAAGAGTACTTTAGCAGCCGGCTCCTTGTCGCCCCACCCTAAATCACAAGCGATAGATGATCCCGCCACCAAGAGTTGGCTATCGGCCGTTGACATGATTGCGGATAAAACTGCCGCTAACATTACTCCAGCTAATACGGGTGGAAAGATTTCGTTTGCGGTTGCGATGAAGATGATTTCGTTATCCTCTAAGGCTGAGAACAAACACCTACCGCACCACCCTACGATGAGCATCCCTGAATAGACGATTAAACTCCAGCCCACAGCAATATTGCGTGCTTTTTTGGCACTATCACTTCCTATCTGAAGAGCCATAAAGCGGTTAACTACATGTGGTTGTCCGCTGTAACCCAATCCTATACCGAGTAAACCCACCACGAAACCCAAGCTGCCAATGCCGGTAAGATTTTGGGTTAAACTGAAGTAGCTGGATGTTGCAGAATTTTGGGCTACAGCTTTCATGCCAGCTAGCATTTCCCAGGGCCCGCCAACTTGAACAAGGGCGCCTAATGGTAGAATAATCGCAGTTACGGCCATCACACTTCCTTGCAGTGTGTCGGTTAAACTAACCGCCCAAAACCCGCCGACAACGGTGTACAAAATGACAATACCGGCCCCGAGAAGAATACTAGCGTTGATGGGGAGTCCAAACGTTTCATGAAATGCTTTGCCGGCACCATCGAATTGCGAGGCCACGTAGACCGTAAGTGAGAAGACTACGATGAGAGAGCAAAAAACAACCGTAGGGCGATGCCATTTATGAGATTTATGCCCAGCAAGAAATTGCGTTAGAGTGATAGACTTATTTTGACGACTCAATTTTTGAAGGCGTGGTGCTAAGAAATGCCAGTTGAATATAAATCCACCCACGCAAGCAGGCCAGAGCCAAAGAGCCGAGAGGCCCCATGAGTATGCAGCTCCGCTGACACCTAGGAGAGTCCAGGCAGAAGAAGAACTGGCGGACGCACTTATTGCGGCAATAAAAGGGGGAAGGTCTCGACCACCGAGAAAAAAGTCCTCTTCTGTTTTGGTACGTTTGTGAGAGATGTATCCAATTGCAATGAGAACCACTTTATAAGTTACAAGAGTTATTAGAATCGCACTTGCTTTTGTCATGTGAATTTCTCGAATTTTGCGTTATTGAGCTTGAGAAATGTCAAGAGACTTCACCGATAAAGGGTTTTAGCTTCGCTCGTCATCATTGGGGACCGGTGAGTTTCGTTGTTTACTGTATATTTTGATTTTGAGAGTTACGAGATACGTTATGCCACTGGCGATAATAGCTGGAGGCCCAAACGCGGGTCCAAACACCTCTAAAACCAAAGCGATAGACGCTAGCGGAACACCAATAACAGCGACCAAAGATGCGCTAATACCCACAATAGCAAAGAGAGCTGGATCGAAGCCCTGCCCAATATTGAGTTGATTAAGTAAGACGGCAATGAAGGCGCCGCCCACACCTCCAAAAACCATGGACGGTATCAAGAGTCCCGCCGAGCCACCGCCGCGCAAGGTGAGGCCGGTGGTCACCATTTTGCCCAATAAGATGGTAATAAGTAGCCACCAGGAATTGAGGTATTCATCGCCACTTAGAATACCGGCGATGGTTTCTTCTCCCATGCCCAATACATGTTTTGGCTCAAGGCCAATTCCGAAATAGAGGCTTAGGGCGACGATTCCAATTAAAAGGGACGTAATCATCGAGTGCCAATGGGACTCAACTCGGCCGATGAGTCGTCCTGCGCTGGCTAAAGCGTGGGCAAAACCTAACGCAATCGGGACCGATACCACTAACCCCACTAAGGCTGCGGCCCCGTATTCTCCCATTGAATAGACCGGGCTGTGGGTGGGAGACGAAAACAAAGGAGAAAATCCGTGAAGACGACTGTTTAGTATATAGGCGAGTACTCCTGCCCAAAGGGCGTAGGCGAGTTTTCTATAGATAATGCGGTCACCGTATGCGATTTCTGTAGCAAATAAGGCGGCGGTAAAGGGGGCTCCTAATAAGGTTGCGACGGCTGCTGAGATCGCCGAAAGCTGATACGTCCGTAGTTCGTGCTCACTTGCCGTTCGCATAACTCTCGAGAATCCCGCAGCGATAGCTTCGCTTATTGCTACAACGGGGGATTCGAGACCTCCGGAGCCACCGGAACCTAATGTTAAAAAAGTAGTTAGCGACTTTTTGGCTGCTAGGCCAAAGGCTGGTTTTTCATATCGAACTTGAGGTTCGTCAATATCATCGCGGTAGGTCAGATGGTAGTTTTGCAGAGTTACTTCCATGCCATCTCCCATTGCGTCGGTCCACGTTTTGCGTTTTGCCAAAAGGCCACGCACTAGCCCAGCGGCTACGAGAACGCCAATTAAGATAGATGCTCCTTGAATACCTTGGCTAGCGGAGACCTGGCTTAAAAGAGTTTCTGAGGCATGGTGAACGAGCCACCTCAGTGCGGTAACAACCGCCCATACGATGCCCGCAAGCATTGTAACTAAAACAATGATGCGAACGATATGATCCCACGAGTCATGCAGTGCTTGGGATTCTTCGTCCAAGTTCTGAAAGTGTGTTTGCGCCATGAC
>CAXGXL010000400.1:0-4367 GCA_964013555.1 uncultured bacterium | reverse complement strand
TTGTGCGCGGATTATGGGTGCGAGGCTGAATGGTTAGAGAATGGCCAATGTGACCTGGAATGTAATAATTTTGAATGCGGTTACGATTATGGCGACTGCGATTTGTGCGCGGATTATGGGTGCGATAGTAGCTGGCTAGGGGATGGTGTATGTGACTATGACTGCTACTATTATGAATGTGGTTACGATTATGGTGACTGCGACGACTAGCTAGGATACCAGGACACACCTTAAGAGCTATGGGCAAACCTCTTCGCTCTCATTTATAGTATAGGTTATCGAGTACGAGGTCTCTCCTTGAAATATGGTGACACTGACAAGATTGCCCTGGGCGTCGCTTACCGCAACGCTTCTCTGGGCGACACTGGTACAAGCGTCACCTGAGCCACCAGTTTGCTCGTAAGTAATAGTGCGGTTGACATCGTCATACGATAAACTCAACTCCATGCCTGTGCACAGGGAACCATAGTTTAGAATCCCATTCGTGGGACGCTTCTTGTCATCCCACGAAGAATACGTGACCCCTGACAAAAAACCCCCAGATTGGGCCGTCTGTGAAAGAAGCTTCTTATTAGCATCATAGAGATACGTTGTGGTGGTGGGTTCTGTTTCTCCGCCAGAGCGGACCTCGCGAATCGCGGTGACTCTTCCGTCGACCTCACTCACAAAATCCTCGACGGAATCAAAAGTTCTAACCGTACTAAACAGATTTCCCTGAAGGAAGTAACTGCAAACCAAGGACTTGGTCAACTCGTCGAAGTCGCACGTTTCGTTAACCTGACCCACCTGGATCTGGTAGGTCCTCGCCGTGTAATAAGACCGGCATTGCTGCTCCTCATTCACTTCGCCGTTACCTTCTTCCTCTTGCTCATCGTCTAAGAGTTCTTCCCCGGGTTCAATGGTCAGCGGCAACGAAATCCACTCCAGCAACCGGCCGTCCGTCGATTCAACAAAAAAATCGAGGCTGTGTTCTCCAGGCTCTATCTCCCCCAAGGGCGGAGCCTTGTAGTTCCATGCCAACCGCAAAAAGCCCATGTATTGCCGTGGTGCCAACGAGACTTGCAGGGTATCTACGGCCAAGACAGAACCCGCGTTAGCGTCGACGATTTGGTAACCCACCACCACATCCTGGGAGCGGTCATACCAGGTGTTGCTTAATTCTACCTCCATGTAAATAGAATCATCGGTTGTAATAGGATGCTCAATACCATTTTCGTCCGCAATCACGAATCCGCCCTTCGTCCATTGGAAAGCGAGTGCGCGCTCGGCGAAGAACGGCCTCGAGGGCTTCTTAAAGATGAGTCCTGTTTCTTTGAGCTGATTCACCTCCACCGGGCGATTATGCGTAATGTTCAGCCCCACACGTCGTTCCTGACTAAGCTCATCACTGGAGACCCCTGGCGCTGGGATTTTGGCCGTGTATACAAAATAGGCCCGCAAATTGCTGAATAGGGTCGCTCCATATGCCTCCAGCATCGGTCCGAAATCCCACACTGAATATGCCCTCTGCTTGTTCGGGTCGTGCACAATCAGCTTATCTCCATTGAAGCCAACAACGACCACCGCATGGTTATCCAAGACTAAAATGGATGGCTTCCCTTCAGCCAATTTCTCGAGGATATACTCGAACATGCCCCGAGCGTTGAGTCCCGACCATAAGGACTGTTCAACCTCAACATTCGTAGCATTGCTCAAATATGATCTTACGGAGTCGCTGAAATAATTCCAGGTGAAGGAGAGTCCGTCTTCTGCACCGGCCCCAAAAAACCTCATCATATCCCAGATACGATGCCCCGGAGCCTGCGGAGAATACGCTGCAATAAACATCGCAAAAGTAGCAGACCAACAAGCTCCGGAGTCCCCTTGGTCGAAGTACGGCACATCAATCGTGGTTAGTGCCCCCTCTGCTACCCGTATCTTCCAATCGACTAGACCACCCAGATTCTTCGTGATTTCAGTGAAACCAGGATCCTCTTCATCGCCCTCACTCCCCCTATCAAAGACCTCAGGCAACGCGACCAACCAATAACTAAATTGCTTAGTTTGAATCGTAATTTGCTGGGGGCTCGACGCCCGATTAATCGAAGTAATCGGAATCGCCTGAAAATCGTCGTCGATCCTGAAAACCGAAATATTGTCGATTCGATCCGCCAAGTCCAACTCGGTCCCCATAATAGGGAAATTAACCGACACACTGTTCACAAACGGCGAAGAAACTTCAATTTTGTAGAGCTGAAACCTCGCCGGATCTACGTCGGTCAACCTAGAAGTATCCTTTTGAGTCACGGAAACCGCTACTGAATGAGCTAAATCATCAGCGGAGACAGTTATGCTAAGTCCATTCTCGAATGTATATTGCCCAGCTCCAGTGACCGTCAATGTTTGTGTACTTCCGATGGCCGGATACGTGTCTAAGGTTGCGGCCGATGCCGGAACCAAAGGGTCACTCGGAGAAACAAACTGCCACCCTTCTCTTTTGCCGAAGGTAGATGCATCGTCCTTCTCACCAGGGTTCGCCCCACCATTCGGGCATGCTAGCAAAAAATTAATGGCTAAAGTGAACCCAATCGCTACAAATATGCGTTCCTTCATCATAACCTCCCCATTCCTACCTCGGACCAGATTTGAACTTCCCCTCCGCTTCCTCTTGAAGCTAAGAGCCAAACTTTTAATTTAAGGAGCCAAATTTTCTGGTAATTGCCCCTTCCCGTCGAATGTGCCAAATTCAGTTTTATTCGACCTGAGTTGGAATTCCATTATATTTCCCTCTTCTTGAAATTCAACAGATAATGTCTCTCCCGAATCAATATTGGAAATAGTTCAACCGCATCTCCCGGAATACCCTCTACATTCAAACACTGAGAAAACACCCGCTCCAAGGCTCGTTTGGAACCTGATCTAGCTACCGGCATGTCTCCAATAGCTCCCGCTACCAAAAGAGTGAGAGCCCCATAGTTCCAGTTAAGTGACACGCGAAATGAGCAAGATATTTTTATTGAACTTTGGTAGGCAGAATTGCCTGGGTATCCGGATCATCTACAGAGGGTTCGTTCCGAGTAAGCAAGCGTTGACAATATGAAACGAGAATCAGCTCAAGCCACCCGAATCGTTAGTCCCCCTCATCGCTCCGAGTATCATCTGAATTCGCCGGCGAAACACCCGTTGTGGCTCCGTATTTTTCCTTGGCAAATGCACGTAAATCTTCAGCGGTCGTCCCGTCTTCAATGCCCTCTAGATCCTCTTCGTCAACGATTTCAACACCGAGCAATGTCTCAATAATATCTTCCATACTAAGCAAACCTTCAGTGGCGCCGAATTCGTCTTTGATTACCAATATTTGTTCTCTCCGCTCTAATAACATATCCAGAGCAACATCGACCGATTGTGTTTGGTGACAAAATGAAACCGGCCTCATCAGGGCACCCATCAGCACCGCATCTTCGTCGGCTGCTGCCTTACGAAGAATATCACTACGCAACACCACCCCGCGTATGTCGTCCAACGAATCCCCGATCACAGGAAGCCTTCCATGGGTCATAATCGGCATTTCACTTCGTGCTTTATCTACGGTCCAATCGACGCAAACCGTTTTTACAACAACGCTGGGCGTCATGATGTCGCTTACTGAAACCTCTCGCAGTCGAAGTAGATTAGTTATAACGGTTTCCTCATCCTCATCAATAGAACCTTCCGATTCACCAATGTCGGCGAGTGCAACCAGTTCTTCGCGGGACACCGTCTCTTGTTCCGATTCAGGAAATAGTCGACGGGCCAGCTCAATCGGAACGACCACCCAGATTAGCAAGTAAATAAGAAAATTGAGAACATGTGCACTTGGGACAGATAAAGATTTCCAATAAATTGTCCCCAGAGTTTTGGGCAATATTTCACTGAACAACAACACCCCAACCGTAAGAAGAGCCGAAGCGACCGCCATAGCATATTGGCCTTGATGGATTTCTTCAACTTGTGTCCCTACACCCAAAGCCCCCACTGTGTGTGCAATGGTGTTTAAGGTCAGAATCGCGGTCAACGGACGTTCTGGATCTTCTTTGAACCGAATCCAAAGTGGTGCTGTCCGGCTACCAGAGGCACTCAGCACTGCAACGTGTCCGCGCGTGGTCGACAGGAGAACTGCCTCCAGAATGGAACACAAAAACGAGGCTCCGATCGCCAAACTCGCATAAACAACAATCAGTGCTTCCGGACTCATTGCCTGCCACCTTCATTGCATTTGAGTTTGTAGGAGATGCCCCTCCTACCTCCTTTCGTCAAAAAAAGTGGAGCTTCGAAGTCAATACGCACCATTTTTCGGATCCTCGTCATTCAATATGGAAGGAACCCAAGCTTTCCGTCCTTTGGATTCG